>CAYJKW010000036.1:0-21292 GCA_964370765.1 uncultured Oscillospiraceae bacterium | reverse complement strand
ATCCATATTGGGTAGCTTAACGCATTGCCCGGCATTGCCGCCACGATATCTGTACTACCTGTAAACTGTACTAGGAATGATGGAAAGGGCGGTAGCCCTGCAACTGCAACCTTAACCGGCGCCTGTTCAATCGTAACCTCGTTGCCGCCTTGATCGGTAATTGTTACAGGGTAGTAGCTCCCGCTTGTATCTTCTTCCGGTGTGCTTTCATCAACCGCTACCGAGCTTGACTCAGGGGTAGAGGATACATCCTGTGGTGCTACTTCTGCCTCGTTGGCTGAGCAGGAACTCAACATTCCAACCGCCAAAGCGGCAGTTAAAAATAACGATACTATTTTTTTCATTAATAACCTTCTTTCTTTAGTTATATAGCGTCGACACAGTAAGTGCCAGCTAACTAAAGTTAGCATATTCTAACCACGTTGTCAAGACAAAAATTTAGTTTATGTAGGTAATCACAAAAACCACCTTGTTAACCAAAGGATAACAGGTGGTTTTTGCATAGCATTATTAAGATAAGGTAATCAATTTTACCCCTGCCAACGTGGGTGATTATACACCTGCGGATCGGCAACGTTGGGCCAACGCTCGCCCCTACATATCGCTTGGCAACCCTTAATACAGCTTATGGCTACCCTGCTAAACGATTCGTTGCTGGCGCCTGCTGTATGTGGTGTTAGCAGTAAATTTTTCGTCCTAAACAGTACACTTTCAGGGCTAAGTGGCTCCGATTCAAAAACATCAAGTCCGGCACAGCGTATCACCCCTTGATCTAGCGCATCGCAAAGGCTTTTTTCGTTAATAATGCCGCCACGGCTACAGTTAATTATCATTGCCGTTGGTTTCATAAGCCGTAGCTCATCACGCCCGATAAGGTTGCGTGTATCATTCGTTAACGGAACATGTACCGATACAACATCGCTAACCTTAAGCAGCTGCCTGTAATCACTATAGTAATCAATCCCAGCTGCTGTTATCGCCGCTTTATCGGCATGGGGGTCATAACCTACTACCTTCATGCCGATACCGGCACAAAGCATAGCAACCTCTTTTCCGATTGCACCAAGCCCGATAAGCCCTAGTGTTGCACCCTTAAGCTCAAAAATTTTACCGTTAAAGCGTACATCCCAATTCCCCCTGCCCATCTCCTGCTGGGATTCGTATAGATTTTTAGAAAGCGAGAGTATCATCGCGGCTACATGTTCGGCAACCCCACGTTTGTTAGCGCCCGGTGTTATAACAACCGGTATTCCAAGCTGTGTTGCAACATTAACATCAACCGTATCGTAGCCCACCCCTAAACGACCTATAACCTTTAGGTTTTCGCATTGCCTGATCTCTTTTTCACGAAACCTTACAAAGCGAGCAACAAAGCAATCCGCTTTTTGTAGCTGATCAATATATCTTTCCGGATTGCTGTCGCCTGCTATAAACAGTTCATCATCGGTCGATAACAGCGCCATTCCGGCAGGGTCAATCTCCTGCGATAGTACATATTTCATCTACCATACCTACATTTTAAATGTCTATTACCATCTTGATAATATCGTTGGGGTTTTCATCGGCAAATTCAAATGCCTTATGATACTCGCTTAGCGGGAAATGATGTGTGATTAGACCCTTCGTGGTAACCAACCCCTCTTTTAGGCAGCGGATGGATTCCTGAAAATCCTCCTTAACATACATCATATGCCCAATAATAGATATCTCGTTGCGTTGAATAGTCGGCACATTAAACTCGACTGGCTCTTTATAGTTGCCCGATATAACAAACTTAGAGCTTTTTCTTGCCGCATCAAGCGCAGCCTTAAACGAACCCGCAGTAGCGGCACAATCGATGATAATATCGGCCTTACGTACCGACCCAAACGCATCGTTAATAGCGGTGGTAAGGTCAACCTCCCGTGCATTTACGCAGTGATCAATGCCACAGGCCTTTGCCGCCTCCAGCTTTTTTGGAATAATATCCGATATAAGCACACTGTTTGCACCCATTGCCTTTGCGCACTGTGCGGCAAATATGCCGATAATACCGGCACCGATAACCGCAACATTTGCGCCGGTAACATCGCCGGCACGGCGAATTGCACCCATGCCTACGGCAAGTGGCTCTATTAATGCACTATCAACCGGATCAACCTCCGGCGGTAGTTTGTGAAGGTTCCATGGCGATACCTCGATATACTCGCCGGCACACCCATCCCTATGTACACCGATAACGCTAAGCGACTCACATACATTGAAGCGGCCGATAGAGCAGGGAAAGCAGTTACCGCAAACTACCTGTGGCTGTATTGTAACGTTGTCACCTACACTGTAGTCGGTAACCCCCTCACCAACCGCCACGATTGTGGAGGAAACCTCATGCCCTAAAACTAGCGGGAATTTCATGTATTTATGTTTTCCGTGGTAGATCTGTTGATCAGATGCACAGACACCAAGATAATGGTTTTTTAGTACCACCATGCCCGGCCCCGGTGTGGGCACGGGTTTATCAAGGTATTCGAAGTTAAAGGCCTCCGGTAGATTAGCTACTAGCATTTAGCACCACCTGACTTTTTACGGCCGTTCACATCGGTGATAGCCTTTGCTACTGCATCTGCATCCAGACCATACTTTGCGAGTAGATCGTTATATGGGCCGGACTCGGTAAATACATCCTGAACACCTATAAATGCGGTTGGTACGCAGGCACCCGCCTTTGCCAACACCTCGGCAACGGCGCTACCAAGGCCACCAATAACGCTATGCTCCTCGGCACAGACTATCGCACCTGTCTGTTTTGCGGCAAGCAATATTGCCTCGCTGTCGATCGGCTTAATGGAGTAGATGTCGATTACACGTACCGACACACCCTCTGCCTCAAGTAATTTTGCAGCTTCGATAGCTTTGTGCACCATAATACCGGATGCTAAAACGGTTACATCACTACCCTCACGCACGGTATGGCTTTTGCCAACCTCAAAACTTGTGCCCTCCTTATAAAGGTCGGGGTATACATCTCTTGAAAGCCTAAGGTAGAACGGGCCCTTTTTATCTATCGATAGTTTTGTAAGTGCATAGGTAGAGTTAGCATCGGATGGTACAAGCACGGTCATTCCAGGCAGTGCACGCATCGAGGCCACATCCTCGCACGCATGGTGTGTTGCACCGTCGAATGCATCGGATAGCCCACAGTAAGCACCGGCAAGCTTTACGTTAAGTTCGCCATAGCACACCTGTGCACGGGCAGAAAGAAGCCCGATTGTACCAAGAAACGTTGCAAATGTATTTACAAAGGGGATTTTTCCTGTCGTTGCAAGCCCTGCGGCTGTGGCAACCATGTTACTTTCGGCAATACCCATATTAAAGAAACGCTCCGGGTGTGCGGCCGCAAAGGTAGATGATTTAGTCGAACCGGATACGTCCGCATCAAGCACGACTATATCTTTATTATCTTTTGCAAGGGTGGCAAGTGCCTCCCCGTATACTTCACGAATGGCTTTCATTATTATACCCTCCCTAATTCGTTCATTGCGGTTTTAAAGCTTTCGTCATCGATGGGCTTACCGTGCCATTCTGATTTACCCTCCATGAATGATACGCCTTTACCCTTTACGGTATTTGCAAGTATTACGGTAGGCATACCCTTAGTTTGTGCCGCCTTATCCAGTGCATCAGATAGCGAGCGCACATCGTGGCCGTCACACTCTACAACATTCCAGCCAAACGATTTCCATTTAGCCTCCATATCGCCGGTCGGCATAATTTCGTTAGCGGTTCCATCAAGCTGTACTTTATTGTAATCAAGGATTGCACAAAGATTATCAAGCTTAAACTTTACGGCGGACATAGCAGTTTCCCAGATAGTTCCCTCGTTAAGTTCGCCATCGCCTAAAACTGCATAGCAACGAGCCGGATTATTATCTAAACGCAGGCCAAGTGCCATACCCTGTGCGGCCGCAAGGCCAAGGCCAAGTGGGCCGGCCGGCATCTCTACACCGGGTGTATGGGTTGTTGGGTGCCCCTGTAGCGCACTATTAATGTGCCGTAGGGTGCCCATGGCATCTGCCGGCAAAAAGCCCTTCTCTACAAGGTTGCGATATAACATAGGTGCGGCATGACCCTTAGAAAGCACAAGGCGATCACGCTTTGGGTCATCGGTAGTTGGCAGGTTCATATACTCCTGCATAAGTACTGTTAAAATTTCACAGACAGACAGGCTTCCACCCGGATGTCCCGATTGAACAGCATGAATTGCTGTTAGGGTATCGATGCGAAACTGGCGGCATAGCTGCTCTAATCTCGTAGCGGATTGTTCGGATAAAGACATTAGTTGTTCTCCTTTCGATGGGTGCGGCGTAAAATAGTTAAATAGAAAGACATTAAACTGTAGCTGTAACTGAATCGACCGGTGGTGCAACTAATTCCATCTTTATTTCTGAAACTAATTAGCAAAATCAACATTTGTTACATGAATTTATTTTACTTTAACGACATAAAAATGTCAATACTATAATGTTAAAAAGTTAAAATTTATTTAATAAACAGCGATAAAACTATCTATATAAACCGTATAATTGTTTAAATGTACAGTTGTAGCCACAACGCAAAACATCGTTAAATTTTAATTTGTTTCATGAAACAAAAAAAGAATAGCCGCAGCAAAGCTACAGGCTATCCCGTTAGTAGTTTTTTATTGTTACAGCGTTAAGCTATCCTATCTTCGCCACACTCTCCCCCACAACTAACAGGGGTGGCATAACAATTTTTTGCGGAAGTTCATCGCCTTTATTCTTGCCATTCACACGCTCTAACATCAGCTCGGCAGAGCGCACACCCATCTGCGGTGCATTTTGCTGTACCGTTGCAATCGTTGTCGCATGCATAGAAAACTGTGCACTGGCGGCCACAATAACGCTTAGATCACGCGGAACCTCGCGCCCTAATCGGTACTGCGCATTTATAACACCCCTTGCCATGCTCTCGTTGCCGCAAAATATAGCCGTTGCACCCTTGACGCTATCATCAAACTCGCCCGAGAAAAAGCTATCGTAAGCCCTACTCTCGCTAAATCCGGCATAGACAAAGCGCAGACGATTTTCGTCAAGCCCCGCATCCCTCATCGCCGCCTTTGCGCCATCGCTTTTTCCGGCATCACCGGTAGAGGTAACACGCCCCAGCACACACACTATGTCACGATGTCCATTATCGATAAGGTGTGATATCGCTTGGTAGCCGGAACGATAATGATCTTGACAAACCGCATCCAGATCGGCAGAGCGCAGCGGGCGGTTTACAAGCACAAGCGGAATATTCTTCTGCTGAAGAAGTTCACGCATCGAATCGGTCTCGGTCGGTGTTACAAGAAACGCACCGGCAAAAACATTCTTCTGGGCATAACGCAGGTACGCCTCATCAATCTCATCAAAATAGCTACTATACGCTATTAAAACGGTATAGCCCGCCTCACGCATGATAGGATGCATCGATTCGTACCACGATGTAAAGAACTTACTGCTTGTATCGCCGGTAATAACTAGGATAATATCATCCCCTACCCTACCTGTCTTGATACGGGGCTGTTTGTATCTGTACCCTAACTCCTCCATGGCATCTAGTATGCTCTGTTTTGTCTGCTCATTCACATTGCTCTTGTTAGTAAGCACGCGCGAGACCGTCGCAGGGGACACCTTTGCAAGTTCCGCCACATCATATATGGTAACCTTCATACCCATATCCCTTTCTTACTTATCTTTGTGTGGCTTAAAAAGTTTATCAAACTCAAGCCACTCCTTTTCGTTAAACGTTAGCTCACAACCCTGTTCTAACAGCTCAACATCGCTGCGTCCTGTTAATTCCCTCTCCATCGCCTTAGATACATATATCTCGCTTAGTTCGTGGGTGTTACGAATTATCACCGCACGAATTTTATCCGGCTGTGCATTTTTACAGCTACGTATACCTGCGGCTATCGCTAGCCTATCGTTATCCATAGTAGGCGGAAGGTATGTCGGCATAAACACAAGGTTTGTAAGCCCTGTTATGTAGGTTTTATCTCCATCAAACACATCGGCAAGCCGGCGCGATGTAAAATCTGCATAACCACAACCAAGCGCATTGCCCGCCGTCTGCTCGGTTAAGGATAGAACCACTAAACGCTCCGATTTACGTGGTCCGGACATTGCAGCGGTAGCATAGCGCCCTATAATATTAGTATCCATGCCGGAACCGCTCACGTCCTTGCCCATCTCGCACACAACAAGCAGATCCAGATCATCAAACTGTATACTAGGCATAAGGCTGTTAGCCTTTTTCAATAACTCCGGCTCACGGGTTGTGATATCCTCGGACAAAACCCCTTCAAGAAAGCAAAGTTTTCCGGCGGCGTTTTCTATTAGCGCAAGCCCCCCTACCACCGGCAACGCATCAAGCATAACGGCGGCATAGTCCACTATGCTATTATACATTCCCATCGGCCCCTCGGCATGGCATGCCTCAGCCCCATGCTGTTTGCCAAACCCGATAGCCATCATCTTCTGCAGGCCACTCTCTACCGGCGCCGTAAACATGGTGTGTTTCTTTACACGGTTAATTATAAGTATAGCATCACAGGATGCAAGGTAGGAATCCGCAAATACATCACGCCCACCCTCTGTCTGGCCAACGCATATAAGCTCCGGTCTTGATACAACCGGCGCGCCCATAAGCTCCTGCGTTATACCAAGATGCGCAAGTACATCCTGTTGGCCCTGTGGTGTTGCACCGCCATGGCTGCCCATACAGGGAATTATCACAGGTTCTGCCCCAAGCTTACACAGGGAATCAACCACAGCCTTTGTAACAAGGTCTATTCTATCTATCCCTCTACTACCACCGGTTAACGCCACACGCATGCCGGATTTTATCCTATCCCCAAGACCGGATTGTGCAACGGCATCGCTTACCACCTGTGGAATTTCATCATCCAGTAGCTGTGATGGATCAAAGCATTGTTTTACCTTTGCGAACTGTGGAAAATCCACATCACAAAGCATCTCTTTTACGGTAGCCATGAAACTATCCCTCTCGATACATTTCGCTCTCATTTTAATAAAATTGTTTTAAATAGTATATCATAACTAAAGGCCGTTGTGAAGTAGCTGGCCAAAAAACTGTCGATATTAATTAAATTTATCTGTTTTGTTTCAATTGTTTCACCGCGCCGTATTTTTATATGTGCATAATTACAAGACCAATTTGTAGGTTTGCACAAAGAACACGCTTATCGTTTAGAAAAATAGCGAAATTTAACCTTGACTGCTTGACTTTATGAAACTAATCAAATATAATTATCAGTAAATTCACATCTTGTTTCATGTTTCAATAGCAAAAATTTCACAACACACAGAAAGGGTGGATATTAAATGGCAGCCAAACAAGTAGTATTTATTATGAACGATACACACCGCACCGATTTAGTAAGCTGTTACAAAGACGTGGGTGTTAAAACCCCCAACATCGACAAGCTTGCACAAAACGGCATTAAATGCACCAGTGCATATACCTGCCAGCCGGTTTGTGGCCCTGCACGTTCGGGGCTTTTCTACGGAACATTCCCACACAGTAACGGTTCTTGGAGCAACAGCGCAGCGGTATACAGCAACTCGGTAAGCGTTGCAC
This sequence comes from uncultured Oscillospiraceae bacterium, assembly GCA_964370765.1. Taxonomy (GTDB): domain Bacteria; phylum Bacillota; class Clostridia; order Oscillospirales; family Ruminococcaceae; genus CAYJBH01. The sequence continues at coordinate 13,651 of CAYJKW010000036.1, read as the reverse complement.
GTAGGCTAAAGGATAACGATGTTAACTGCGGTTACATAGGCAAATGGCACCTTGACGGATTTGATTATTTTGGTGATGGTAACTGCCCACCGGAATTTGATGATAAATATTGGTACGATATGCGTACATATTTAATGGAACTAACCGAGGAGGAGCGCATTAACTCCCGTCGTCAAGATTATGCCACCGAGGTTGATCTTGATCCTGAGTTCTGCTATGGCCGCCGTGTTTCTAACCGTGCAATGGACTTTATTGAGGAGAACAGCAAGAACGACTTCTTCCTTGTTGTATCCTACGACGAACCACACCACCCCTACCTAACCCCCCCTCCATTCAACCATATGTATGACGATTACGTATTCCCGAACTCGGAGAATGTATCCGATACACTAGAGGGTAAACCGATTCATCAAAAATTGTGGGCCGGCGCCAATGTTGATCGTAACCCCGATGAGCTTGTGCAAAAATACCCTGCCTATTTTGGTTCTATAGCCTTTGTTGATCAGGAGATAGGGCGTGTTGTAGATAAGATCAAGGAGCAGACACCCGATGCACTGATATTCTTTACAACCGACCACGGTGATATGTTAGAATCCCACTGCCTAAGCGGTAAAGGCCCCGTTAACTACGAGGAGGTTTCTCATATTCCGTTTATCATCTCGGGCGGCGGGCTAAAGGGTGCACAGACCTACGACATGCCGGTGTCCCATATCGATGTTACCCCTACACTCTGCGACTATTTTGGCATAAACATCCCACAGGTAATACAGGGAAAATGTATGATGCCGTTTATCAAGGACACGACTGTACGTATTAACGATTACTCCTTCACCGAGTTTGGACGTTTTGAGCTGGATCATGATATGTATGGCGGTCTACAGCTAATGCGTGCAATCCAGAACGAGCGTTATAAACTAGTAATTAACCTACTTTCCAGTGACGAGTTCTATGATCTTGAGACCGACCCGGGCGAGATACACAACCTAATCGAGGACCCAAGTGTAAAGGATATTCGTGTAACGATGCACAAACGCCTACTAGAGTGGATGAACGACACCAGAGATCCATTCCGTGGTTATGTTTGGGAGGATAGGCACTGGCGTGAGGACGGTAAAGATAATGTATCCTGGAGCTACACCGGCCACACCCGCAACCGTATCGATACCGATTACGAGCCGCTTATGCTTACCTACGAGAGTGCAGAGCCGATAACACCGGAAAACCGTGTACGTAAAAAGAGCATGTGGTTTGGTCGTTGGAGAGATACAGCCTTTGCACATCTTTACGACGGAAAAAAATAGCCAATAACCTAACAGCAAGGAGAGGTTGCAGTGGAAATTACTCCTAATCTGATTAAAGATATTCGCAGTGCAGTGGATAAAGCTCGGGATAGATGTATTACGGTTAATAAAAAAATCTGGGAAAACCCCGAGCTTGGTTATAAAGAAACCTTTGCCGCAAGCACAATTATTGATGCCCTAAAAGCAGAGGGATTCACGGTAGAAACCGGCATAGCGGATATTCCCACAGCATTTGTAGGTAGCTACGGAAGTGGATCCCCCGTGATAGCACTACTGGGCGAATACGATGCACTACCGGGATTAAGCCAACAGGCCGCTACTGCCACGCAAGAGCCAATAGAGGATAATGCCGCCGGCCACGGTTGTGGGCACAACGTCATTGCATCGGGAGTTTTAGCAGCCGCTATCGGCGCTAAAAACTATCTAGATCAGGCCGGGCTTACCGGCACTATAAGATACTACGGCTGCCCATCGGAGGAGATGGGGGCCGGAAAGATGTTCATGTCCCGTGCAGGCTGTTTTGATGATGTTGATGCATGTTACACCTACCATCCCGGCTCCTGCAATGCGGTGCTTAACCGCAGTAACTTAGCAGTTATAGGCCTTGAAATATCCTTTACCGGCAAGGCGGCACATGCGGCACTTCACCCCGATCTTGGGCGATCCGCCCTTGATGCATGTGAGCTTACTAACGTAGGCGTAAACTATCTACGCGAGCATGTTCCTACAAGCTCACGCATCCACTACGCATATAAAGATACAGGGGGAACAGCGCCGAACGTTGTTCAGGCACACGCCGCCCTACGCTATGCTGTACGTGCACTTTCTATAGGCGATGCAAAACTGCTGTGCGAACGTGTTATTAATGTGGCAAAGGGTGCCGCACTGATGACCGACACCACCGTCGAAACTAAGGTAACGTCCGGAATATGTGAGTATATCCCAAACCATACGCTGGGTGAGCTTATGACCGAGGCGATGCAGGCGGTTGGCGGACCGAGGTTTGATGATGCAGACCGTGATTTGGCACAGCAATTTTTCTCCACCTACTCGACCGCCGAGGTAGAGGCGGCAATGAAACATATTATCAAGACATCCTATCCAAACTGGAGTGATTTCCTACAACAACCACTAATCGAAAGCGTTGCACCCTATGCACCAAGTGATGCACGTGGTAATGGTTCTACCGATGTTGGTGATGTAAGCTATGTTGTACCCATGGCACAATCTAGGGTTACAACCTATGCAAACGGCACCCCTAACCACACATGGCAGGTAACCGCACAGGTTAACTCCCCCCTTGCAGAAAAGGCAGTTGTTACGGTCGGCGAAAGTATTGCACTTACCTGCGTGCTTACAATACTGCGGCCGGACGTTGTGGCAAGGGCAAAGGAGGAGCATAAAAAGGCTACCGGCGGAAAATACGTCTGCCCCGTCGATGCATCGGTACTACCCAATCTATAGCGCACACCCTTTATAGTATAGTCGAGCATATGCTCTATTATATAACCACAGTTAAAGTTCAGAAAGGAAAAGTCATGAAACTAAAACGCTCAATCCTATGTATTTTATCCGCATTACTTGTTCTTGCGATGGTAGGCTGTGCGCCTGCAGCAGAGGAAGTATCAACAGATGAGCCTGCATCACAGGCAACTACCTCCGATGCATCGGCCGAGGATACCCAAGCACCGGCCGAGGAAGCTTCCGATACAGTTGCACAACCGGAAGGATTCCCATCAAAAACTATCGAGATTATTGCACCGGTTGCCGCCGGCGCATCGGCCGATACCTTTGCACGTGCAATGGAATCATCGGCTGACTTTGGCGGAAACACCGTTGTACTTAACCTACCCGGCGCAAACGCAGTAACAGGCATCACCGAGGCACTTGCAAAACCTGCCGATGGACATACACTGCTAATAGCACCTATCGCCGGCCTATGCGTACAACCTGCCCTAACCGAGACAGCCTACTCGGCAGAGGATTTCCGCATACTTACAGCATGTGGCCCACTTGCCTATAACGGTATCTTTGTACCGGCCGATTCCCCATACGAGACGATAGACGATCTACTTGCCGCAATGGAGACAGATGATCTGTTCTATGCATCACCAGGTGCCGGTTCTATCGCACAGGTAGCGATGATGGACCTACTTGAGCAGGCAGGCGTTTCGGCAGAACATGTGGCGTTTGCCGGCAATAACGAGGTTGCTACAGCACTTCTTGGCGGCCATGTAGATGTTGCATCGGTAGCTGTATCGTTCATGAAATCTTATGTAGAGTCCGGTCAGTTCCGCCCACTGCTTGTACTGGCAGACGAGCGTGTTACATCCACCTACCCCGATACACCGGCAGCAGGCGAAATAGGGTACGAAGGATTTGAGCGTTTTATGCAACAGACATTCTATCTAATCCATAAGGACACACCAGAGGCAGAGGCAGAGTGGATTAAACAGCAGGTTTACGAGGGTATTCGTTCACAATCCTACCAGGATTTCTTAACCTCCAGTGGCACAGCCGATGATTACTCCGAGCCTTATGAAGAAGAATATATCACCGATCTTGTCTACTCCGCATCCGCAATGTATCAAGAAATATTCGCAACAGAATAGCTAGATAGTCGTTGTCCGGGTGGGGCTCACTACCGGTGAGCTCCATCCGCTTTTTAAAAGGAGAAATGCCTGTGGAACTTAAAAAAGCAAAAAAGGACATAATCTATGCTGCACTATTCGTAGCATTTGGATTGTTTATGATTCTTTATGCAATACCAACCCAGATAGCAACAGGTAGTGTTTTGGGCGCCGCCGATACCGGTGTAGATAGCCGAACACTTCCCTACATTGCATCCGGCGCAATCTTAATACTTGGTGCTATACAGCTTGTTTCGGCAATTATTAACTATACAAAAGCTTTACCTAACACAGCTGCCGACGAGCGTGCGTTTAATATTCAATGGCGTGACGAGTTTCGTGCACTATTGGTTTTCGGCATCTATCTTGTATACGCCCTACTAATGGAGCCGATCGGCTTTATCGCCTGCTCCTTATCGCTACCACTTATCACCCTATTCATTCTAAAAGATCGCAAATGGAAACACTACCTTGCAATCGCTATTATCGCTATATTTTTATATGTTCTATCCCGTTATGGGCTGGGCATAATTCTACCGTAGGAGGGGCGGATATATGTTTGATCTGGAAATAATACTCGAGATATTTACCCCTGTGAACCTACTTATGATGAATGTCGGGCTTGCGGCAGGAATTATAATCGGTGCACTACCGGGAATGACCGCCATTCTGGCGATTACCGTTTTGTTACCCTTTACCTTCGGGATGGAATCGACTACCGGCATGTTCCTGCTGTTAGGTGCACTTTGTGGTGGTATCTACGGCGGATCTATTACGGCAATTCTTATTAACACCCCCGGCACGCCAAACAATGTAGCCACCGCCTTTGATGGATACGAGATGACAAGAAAGGGGCGTGCAGGTGAGGCACTTAATGCGGCACTTATCGCCTCCACAATCGGCGGCCTTATAAGCTGTGCGGCACTTCTTTTCTGTGCACCGATGCTTGCAGAGGTTGCACTTGATATCGGCCCCGCCGAGTATTTCTCGCTATGTATATTCGGCCTATGCACCGTTGTAAGTATAAGCGGCAACTCGCTGATAAAAAGCTCTATCATGGCGGCTGTCGGGCTACTGCTTTCTACCGTTGGTATCGATGCTGTTGCCGGTATATCCCGCTTTCAGTTCGGCCGTACCGAGCTTTTAAGCGGCATGAATATGACAGCGGTTATGCTGGGAAGCTTTGCCGTAAGCGAAATTTTAATAAAAACATTTAAGCGTGAAACACAGAATAACGCCGATGTAAGCTTTACAAATACCGATCTTAACACTAAGGGAATACTTCGCCAGTGGCCGCTAATCATTAAAAACTCGGTGCTTGGTGTTGTTATCGGTGCTATTCCCGGTGCCGGTGCGGGTCTTGCCGCATTCTTCGGCTATAACATCACTAAAAGCAACGCAAAGGATGGGGATCTATACGGCACAGGCCATATGCCCGGCGTGCTTGCACCGGAGGCCGCTAACAACGGCGCATCGGCCGCTACGCTTATCCCACTTTTAACACTCGGTATTCCCGGCGGCCCCGCCGCCGCCGTACTACTTGGTGCGCTTACCATGCAGGGTATTACACCCGGCCCATTGCTTTTCTCAAGTGATAGTTTCTGGGTTATGTCGATAATGGGCGGGCTGTTTATCATTAATATATTTATGTTTTTACAGGGCCGTTTCTTTGTTAAGGCTTTTGCAAACTTTACAAAGATACCGCCGGCGGTGCTTGTTCCGGGAATCATGGTCTGCACAATGCTTGGTGGTTACGCTATCCGCAACAGCATGTTTGATGTAATGATAATGCTTGGTGTTGGTTTCTTTGCATTCTACCTACGCAGAAACGGCTATGCAATGGCACCGCTATCTATCGGCCTTGCACTTGGCTCGCTAAGCGAGGTAAACCTACGCCGTGCCATGACCCTTTCGCAGGGAAGTATAACCATCTTCTTTACAGAACCAATCTCCCTTGTTATACTAATCCTATCCGTTGCCGTTGTTCTCTGGCCATTAATACGTTATATAAGGGGCAAGAAAAAGGCAGTAGCAGACCAATAATAACACATGTTACCAAAAAGGGCATAGATGATAGATTTTAATTACTATTCCTCCATCCTACAGGAGGAACTACAGGTTGCAATGGGCTGTACCGAGCCCATTGCACTGGCCTATGTGGCCGCATATGCAAAATCATTATTAGGGCAGATGCCTGAGCGTTGTGTAGCGCATTGTTCCGGCAACATAATTAAGAATGTTAAGGCGGTTGTAGTTCCGCAGACAGGCGGCCTAAGAAGCATAGAGGCGGCAATACTTGCAGGGCTACATGGTGGAGACCATACAAAAAAACTAGAGGTACTAACAACACTTACCGATGAAAACCGTGCCGATATTGCACGTGATCTGCAACGTGACATTGTGGAGGTACAGATACTGGAATCCAAACATGTACTGCATATCGTTATCGAGCTGTTTGCCAAGGGCGAGCATGTATCGGTAGAGCTTGTGGATTCTCACACCCATATAGGGCGTGTAACAAAAAACGGCGAAATATTACAGGAAAAATCAGCCCCAAGCACAAAGAAGACAATCGACCGTGGCAGTATGAGTCTATTCGATATTTTAGACTATTCAAAAAATGTAGATTTAGCACGCATCTCCCCCCTACTGGAAAAGCAGATAGAACATAACAGCGCCATCTCCACCGAGGGTCTAACCGGCGATTGGGGGGCACGTGTTGGCAAAACACTTATGCGCTATGGCAGGGACGATATCTACACCAGAATGAAGGCGGTAGCCGCCGCAGGGTCGGATGCAAGGATGAACGGCTGTGCACTGCCTGTTGTTATAAACAGCGGTAGCGGTAATCAGGGGATGTGTGTATCACTTCCGGTTATCTGCTATGCCGATCATATAGGGGCAACACACGAACAGCTTCTGCGTGCACTAGCCGCTGCAAACCTTGCCGCAATACATCAAAAAACCGGAATAGGCAAGCTTAGTGCTTTTTGCGGTGTTGTAAACGCTGCGGCAGGCGCACTTGTTGGGGTAGCCTACCTTGATGGTGCCGGCTACGATGTAATAGCAGCACTGCTTGTTAACACCCTTGGCAATATTGGTGGCATGGTATGTGATGGCGCAAAGTCAAGCTGTGCCGGTAAGATTGCCTCGGCAATCGAGAGTGCAATTTTAGGGTACGAGATGGCAAAGGACGAACTTGGCTTTGTATGTGGCGAGGGAATTATCGGAGTAAATATTGAGCAGACCATCGTTAATGTCGGGCATATGGCAAGCAGGGGGATGAAATCGACCGATCTTGAGATACTTAGAATCATGTTGGAGCAGACAGATGCCGATTCCGTCTGCTAACTAATACGCAGATAAACTTATCACCAAAACAAGGAGACTAAACTATGGCTAAAAAACCAAATGTCGTATTGATCTACCCCGATCAGATGCGATACGACTGTACATCGCATACAGGCAACCCTATTCTAAAAACCCCCGGCTTTGACCGCCTTGCACAGGGGGGCGCACATTTTCAGGATGCCTACACCTCCTTTCCGCTTTGCTGTCCGTTTCGCGCATCGTTGATGACCGGTGTATATGCACATAAGCACAGAATGATGACAAACCATTTTCCACTGGATCTGGATACAAACAAGGTGTTTTTACCGGAGCTAATGAAGGATAACGGCTATAGAACAGGCTGGTTTGGCAAATGGCATCTAAACGGTGGCAACAAGTTTGACCTTGTACCTAAGGAATATCAGCTAGGTTTTGATGAGTTTGTTGGCTACAGCCGTGGCCATAACTACCTAAAGGGCATCTTCTACCGTGGTGAGGATCCAACACCCCGCCGTTCACGCCTGTATGAGCCAGAGTTCCAGACAAACCACCTAATCGATTTTATGCAACGTTCGCTTGATGACGACACACCTTTCTGCGGAATGCTTTGCTATGGCCTACCCCACACACCGGTGCAAAATTCGCCCGAATATTACCGCACGCTCTTCTCGCCCGAGGAGATAACATTATCCGAAAACACACCACCCGAAGGCCGTGAGGCCGCCGCTAAATTCTTAGCACAGTACTACGGCATGGTGGCATGTGTTGATTCTCAGATACAGCGAATTACCAGCTGGTTAGAGGATAAAGGCATACTGGATAACACTGTGTTTATCGTTGTAAGCGACCATGGCGACATGGCGGGTGAGCACGGCATGTATATGAAAAACATCTACCACGAGGCATCGATGCATGTGCCATTTGTTCTTCACTACCCCGACCTTGTAAAGGGCAACACCGAGATTACACAGATGGTTGATCCATCGGTAGACATATTCCCTACAATCTTAGATCTGTGCGGAATCGATGTGCCTGAGTTTGCACAGGGTCAAAGCCTTAAAGTCTTAATCAAGGATGGCAGTGACTCATCGCTTAAAGATTTTGTATACTATCAGATGATACATGTGGACTATGACCTTTGCGGCCAGCTAGAGCAAAGCTGTCGTACACCTTGGCCACTACGTGGTTTTAGAACTAAAGATCATGTCTATATCGAGCGTAACGGCGCACCGTTCGCCCTTTATGATGTAAAGAACGATGATCAAGAGATGGTAAACCTTGCCGCCGACGGCCATAACTACGACATACTAGATAAGATGCACAGGCGGTTGGTCGATATAATGCAGGATGCACAGGACGACTGGAATATAAGTGTTACATCGCTACCCGGCCCATACCAATCACATGCAGCAGGTGATGCATCGCTACAGGAGCTGTATGCACGTGCAGTTATAGAATAACAGTTTAACAAAGATAAAAACTACACCCCCACCTAACTCTTACCGAGTGGTGGGGGTGTAGTAAGTTTTAATATTACTTCACAGGATAATGTTGGTTAATAGCATCACAGATTAACTCGATACCATTTTTCACAATTTCACGGGGCTGTGCAAAGTTTATACGTATAAAGTTTTGCGCATTGTCTACAAAGGAGATATCCCCGCCCTCAATCATAACCTTTGTCTTTGTACAGAAGAAAAGCGGTAGGTTTACCGATTCGTCTACATAGGCACTTAGATCCAGCCAACCAAGGTAGGTAGCCTGCGGAATATTAAACACCGCATGAGGTAGGTTTTTATCAAAATATTCTTTTGCCATCTTAAAGTTATCGTCAAGATAGCCTCGCATCTCTAACAACCAGTCGGCAGAGTTATAATAGCCCCCTATGGCTCCTGCTAAACTAAGCGGATTTTCGTTCCCAAGGTGCCGCCTATCCCAAACGGCACGTGATTCGTCGTTTGGTATAATAATTGTAGATAGTGCTAACCCTGCAATATTAAGGGTTTTACTTAGCGACATACAGGTTGTTATCTTATCATAATAGTCGCACACCTTCGCCATTGGTTCGTGTGTAACACCTATACGGGTAAGGTCACAGTGTATCTCGTCCCATATAATATGTACATCGTATCTTGCGCAGATATCAACAAACTGCACCATCTCCTCGTTAGTCCACACCCTACCGGTTGGGTTATGTGGGCTACAAAAGATACATAGCTTAATCGACCTGTCACTATCCAGCATACTCTCAAAGGCGGTAAGGTCCATCGAGTAGTTACCATTATCGTTAGTCAGCGGGCAGCAAACATAGTCACGCTCGGCCCGCACGGCTGCATTCTTAAACCAACCATAGGAGGGGGTAAAAAATATAACCTTCTCGTCCTTTGCAACAAAGTATCTTACCAGGTCTATAAGTGCAAACACTATTCCGGGGCTGGTTCTAAGGTGCTCTTTTTTAGGTGCCCAGCCATAATATTTCTTTGTCCAGTAGCTGTATGCATCATACAGGCTATTATCGTATATACCGGTATAGCCCAATATCTTTTTGTCCAGCCTTTCCCTGATAGCATCGGTAACGGATGGTGGTGTTGCAAACTCCATGTCTGCAAGCCACATCCTTACATACTCCTCTTTAGGATAGGGGAGCGTAACATCGGCATCCCTAAACACATACTTTTTAAACAGCTCAACATTCATGCTGTTTGTGTCGTTACGGTCTATTACCTCATCAAAATTAAATTTCATATTCTCCCCCTTTAACTATTGTTTATACGGCCTGTTGTTTTTTTCTTGCTGCCAATCTTTTACGCACTGTTGGCAGTAGAAGTGAGCCAAGCGCTATAACAATACAGACAACACAGATTGGGCTTTCAAAGAATATATCTAGACTTCCGCCCGACATAAGCAGGCCACGGCGGAGGTTAGATTCGGCCATAGAGCCAAGAACCGTTGCAATAACAAACGGAACTTTTGGTATCCCAAGGCGGTTAAATAAAAATCCTACAATACCAAAGCAGATCATAATGCCAACATCAAATATAGCGGAGTTAACCGAGTAGGCACCTATAATGGTAAATACAGATAGTATAGGAAGCATAAGCCCCGTAGGAACCTTAACAACCTGTGCAAACAGGCGAATAAGAAAAGTTCCCTGAAGTAGCATCATGATATTGGATAAAAACATAACAAAGATAACAAAGTATGCAATATCGGCCTGATCGGAGAAAAAGCGTGGGCCTACGGTTATACCGTTTATTAAGAAGGCACTAACCAGAATAGCGGTTACAGGGTCACCGGGGATACCAAGCGTAAGGGTGGGAATCAGGGCGCTGCCGGTAACGGCATTGTTTGCAGCCTCTGCCGCAATAATCCCCTCCGGATTACCTGTTCCGAACGTTTCCGGCTTTTTAGATGCTTTCTTTGCCTCGTTATAGGACATAAAGGATGCAATGGCGGCACCGGTACCCGGTATAGCGCCGACAAAAGACCCTATCAAGGCGGAGCGAATCACGCAGAACCAGTTTTTAATAATATCAAACCAAGAAAAGGTGGATTTACTAAAGGTGTTAACATCCCCTGCCGGTTTATTTATATCGAACAGGCTGGTAAGTATCTGGGAAAAGGCAAAAAGTCCGATTAGGGTCGGAACAAATTCTATTCCGGATGCCACACGAAGCGAGCCAAAGGTTAAACGGCTAACACCGCTTATCGGGTCCTGCCCAACCATTGCCACCATTAAACCAAGGAAACAGGCGATAAACCCCTTAGGCATCGAATTACCTACCATCGTAGGAATAATTGTAAGGCCAACAAGCGCAAGAGAAAACATCTCGGGCGGGCCGAATGCAAGTGCCGCCTGCGCCAAAACAGGTGCAATAAAAAGCAGTAGTGTTGCGGAGATAATTCCGCCACAAAAGGATGCTTTAAGTGCTGCACTAAGTGCAAGGCCGGCTTTACCCTGGCGTGCAAGTGGATGCCCATCTATCATGGTTGCAGCAGCCGAGGCGGTACCGGGTGTTTCGATAAGAATAGCCGTAATAGAACCACCATACATCGCACCACAGTATAAGCCAAGTAGTAGCGCCATGCTGGAGTAGATGTTAAGACCATATGTAACAGGAAGTAAAAGTGTTATTCCGATTGCCGCAGTAAGGCCGGGCAATGCACCGAACACGATACCTACAAAGGTACCAAGCGCCGAATATAACAGATTTATAGGGGATAAGACTTGGGGAAGCAGCTCTAAAAAATCCATAATAATCTCCGTTCTGCCGCAGTATTATACAGGCACAGCCAGATGTGCAATCCCCACAGCGGCCGGGTGGAGATTAGAGTATCTGCACTATATAGCACAGTTGATTTACTATAGCCTAGGGTAGTTTTACCCCTATACCGAATGTAAACAGGGAGTAGATTGCCACCAAAAACCCAAGTGCAACAAGGAACCACCATTTTGGAACACCCTTGCCTTGAATTAAAAGGTTAAGCACAATCATAGCAATTGCACCGGGCAAAAAACCTGCAAAATTCATAATTACAACAGATATAATTACAACACCAAGATATGTAAAAACTCTTATGTAGTCGTTTATTCTGCTTTTTTCGTCACCCTTTGCTATATCTGCTTTTCCGGCAATTGCAAGGTATGCACTAAACCCTATAACACAGATAGAGCAGACATAGGGAATAAACCGCTCGCCTAAGCTATCGGTACCCGATACATCAACAGCAGTTCTGGAAAATATAAGCATTACTATGCCTATAGCCAAAAAAATTATACCGGTAACTCGGTTTCTATTCAAGAGCTTCATTGTAAGCCTCCAATTTTCAGTGATATGGGGAAATAGGTTTTACCCATCTCCCCATATATAAGTATTATTGTGTTGCTGTGGTTACTCGAACAGGCCTACACCTAGCGTTGTAAATAGCTCAGTGTTTGTCTCAAGCTCTGTCGAAACACGCTCCACATAACCATCGTGATCCATATCAACAAGGGTTATTTCGCCGCTTGCAGCGATAAACTCGGTCATAGCGGGATCGTTTACGATTGCCACAAACATCTCTTGTAGTCCGGCAAGTACATCTTCCGGAATATCGTTATGTGCAAGCACCGATCTCCAGTTTGCAAATGTTACCTCGTAACCCATCTCTACAAATGTTTCGATATCCTCAAGCCCTGCTGTCTCAAGTGGCATCTCGGAGAATGAACCAAGAATTTTTAGGTCGCCATTTAGATGCAGCTCAAGTGCTTCCTGCTCTGTACAGGCTGCTATGTCAACATGTCCGCCAAGCACAGCTGTTACAACATCGGCACTACCACCAAGCGGCACGCCTGTACCTACAAGCCCGATTTCCTGGAATAGTAGCTCCTGTGCAAGGTATGGATTGGATGCAACTGCCGGATAACCATAAACAAACTCTCCGGTGGTGCCCTCGTATGTTGCAATTAGGTCATCAAGCGAGTTAATCGGCGAATCTCCCGGCACAACAAGTACCTGTGAATTTTGGGAAACGCCGGCAACAAGCTGGTAGTCTGTTACAGGGTCGTATGCAAGCTCCTGCATTAACGGCTGTGATGCTAACGGTGCGGAGGATGGGAATATTAATGTATAGCCATCATGCTCGTAATTATTAAGGAAATCAATCATTCCGATTGTACCACCGGCACCACCAATATTCTCAACTACTAGCGGAACACCAAGGTATTCCTGTGCAACGCTTTCCATAACGCGTGCCATTACATCGGATGATCCGCCCGCTGCATAGGGCACAATTAATGTAATCTCTTTCTCTGGCATCCATCCGGTAGCCTCACCATCTGTAGCGGCTGCATCGGATGTTGTAGCGGCTGATGCCGGCTCCTCATCTGTGGTTGCCGGTTCTGCCGCCGGCTGTGAGCATGATGTAAGCATAGTTAATGCAAGTGCCGTAGCCATAGTGATACCTAAAAAACGTTTAAATTTGTTCATAGCAGTTGTCCTTTCGGTTTGTTTCATTTTGTTTCATCGTTTTCATCTCGTTTCATTGTTCAATTTTACATGTATTTCATAAAAAATTCAATAGTAATATTGGCTAAACTTTAATGCTTATTTTTGTATTTTGTCCCTATAGAATAGCATATTTTTTATCTATTTACTAATTACCACACGTTATATCGTTATTTAATGTTATTATAATACAGTTTTTTCACTTTCACAAGACACAAAAAATAACGGCCTTTACAATGGCCGCCTAATAGCTAAAATGATAGGATTTACCACTACCCTTATTATTTACTATAAAACAAAATTTAATTTTCTTTCAATTGACAATACTCGCCCTCGATGTTATAATACCTAATGTTATGGCGTAACAGCGATTTTATCGTATAAGGTGCTTCCCGCAAACAAG
>CAYJKW010000035.1:0-21441 GCA_964370765.1 uncultured Oscillospiraceae bacterium | reverse complement strand
AGTAACCGACGCACCGTCGCTATTCGTATTAACGAAGAGGGCGGTGTTGAGGTTTGTGCGCCTAAATATCTATCAATCAAGATTATAGAGGAGTTTATCCTACAAAAGCAGGGCTGGATAGAAAAAACACAAAATAAGGTACTGGAAAACAAAAGGCCTCCACTTACCGAACAACAGCTAAAGGATTTAACCCTACTTGCAAAGCAGATAATCCCTGAGCGGTGCCGTTTCTTTGCCGATATAATGGGTGTTGACTATACCGGAATAAAGATAACAAAGGCCGCCACAAGATGGGGAAGCTGTAATCATAAAAACTCGTTATGTTTTTCCTGCCGGCTAATGCTTACCCCGCCCGAGGCAGTAGACTATGTGGTAGTACATGAGCTTGCGCACATAATAAAAAAAGATCACAGTAAAGATTTTTGGAGGATTGTGGAGCAGGTTATGCCGGACTATAAAAGGCGCAGGGCGCTATTAAAAAAAGTCTAATATAACGCCCTAGATATAAGTTTAAAAATGACAATAAAAAGTGTACATTTTCGGCTTTTAATTTTGTTGCAAATGACAATTGCAAAACACTACATATAGTGGTATACTTTCAAAGTAAGACATAATATTGTGCAAGGAGATGAAATGAATAACGCTACGGTCAGCGAAAACGCCACAAAGGTGCTTGAAAAGAGATATCTTATAAAGGATGCCGACGGTAATCCGGTCGAAACAGTTGATGATCTTTTCCGTCGTGTTGCTACCTCGGTTGCGTTGGCCGATAAAAGATATGATGAAAATGCTGATTGCGAAAGAACTACAAAAGATTTTTTTGAGCTTATGCATAACCTAAAATTTTTACCAAACTCCCCAACACTTATGAATGCAGGTAGGCCACTTGGCCAGCTATCGGCATGTTTTGTGCTACCGATTGAGGATAGCATGGAGGGGATTTTTGAGGCTATAAAGCAGGCGGCACTTATACATAAATCGGGGGGTGGTACAGGTTTTTCCTTCTCACGTCTTCGCCCGGCTGGCGCAGCTGTAAATACAACAGGCGGCGTTGCCTCCGGCCCCATTAGCTTTATGAGGGTGTTTAACACCGCTACCGAGGCTGTAAAACAGGGCGGAACAAGGCGTGGCGCTAATATGGGTATACTGCGCATAGATCATCCTGATATACTTGAGTTTATCTCATGTAAGGAAAACAACTCCGATATAACCAACTTTAATATCTCGGTAGGTATAACCGAGGAATTTATGCAAAAGGTAGAATCGGGAGGGCAGTATGATCTTGTAGATCCCAAAACCGGTGAGCCGGTTGCATCACTAAATGCAGCCGAAATATTTGATAGGATTGTAACCGCTGCACACCATAACGGTGAGCCGGGAATTATATTTCTTGATCGTCTTAACAAGGATAATGTTGTTCCGTCACAAGGCGCTATAGAGTCGACAAACCCCTGCGGTGAACAGCCATTACTACCATACGAGAGTTGTAACCTTGGTTCGGTTAACCTTGCAAGGATGTTAAAAAGCAACGGCAATGGCTACGAAATAGATTATAAGCTACTAGAGGATACAGTTGCAAAGGCTGTACATTTTCTTGATAATGTTATAGATATTAACAACTATCCTCTGGAAAAGATAGGCACCGTAACCCGCCAGACAAGAAAAATAGGGCTTGGTGTAATGGGCTTTGCCGATATGCTTTTATATCTTGGTATCCCATACAACAGTGACGAGGGCGTGGCTCTTGGTGAAAAGGTAATGCAGTTTATCAACGATGTTGGACACAAAGCCTCAACCGAACTTGCAGGTATAAGGGGTCCGTTCCCACTTTTCTACGATAGTATCTTTAAGGACGATGCACCGCTGCGTAACGGTACCGTTACAACAATTGCACCAACCGGTACACTTTCTATTATCGGCAGCTGTTCCTCCGGTGTGGAGCCTGTTTTTGGCTTTGTATATATAAGAAATGTTATGGATGGAACCGAACTTATAGAGGTTAACTCCATCTTAAAAGAGAAGCTACAGGCTATCGACCTATATAGCGAGGAGTTAATGCGCCGTATAGCCGAGGAGGGAACCATAGCGCATATCGAGGAAATTCCGCAGGAGATACGCAGGGTATTTGTATGTGCCCATGACATCTCCCCTATCTATCACGCAAAGATGCAAGCAGCGTTTCAGCGGGCAACCGATAATGCGGTTTCCAAGACTGTTAACTTCCCGTCCACCGCCACCAAGGAGGAGGTAGCCGAGGTATACATGCTTGCCTATAAAGAAGGTTGCAAAGGTGTTACAATCTATCGTGACGGTAGCCGTCAGGGGCAGGTACTTAATATCGGCAGTGTCAACAACGCCTCCGCAGATATGGCGAATGCACCGGACGGTACAATTATTGGTGAATACGGCAAGCTATTGCCAAGACCACGTCCGGAAATTACAAGCGGCTTTACCGAAAAGGTCAAGATCGGATGTGGCAACCTTTATATTACTGTAAACTATGATCAGCATGGTATCTGTGAGGTTTTCACCGCAACAGGTAAGGCAGGTGGATGCCCAAGTCAAAGTGCGGCAACCGCAAGACTAATGTCGGTTGCACTGCGTAGCGGCATGGATATAGGTGAGCTTTACGACCAGCTAAAGGGCATACGTTGCCCCTCTACCGTAAGGCAGAGCGGCATGGCATGCACAAGCTGTCCTGATGCCATTGCTAAGGTTGTGATGAAGGTAGATAGATTCATTAAGGATGGTCAGGTAGGATTAATGACACCTGCGCCTGAGACAATGGCAACTAAAGCCGTTAAAACAAAACCGACAGCTGATGAAAAGGTAATCAGTTATAACTTCTGCCCGGAGTGTGGCAGTGATGTTCAGCACGAGGGTGGCTGTGTGCTTTGTCGTGGTTGCGGTTTTTCTAAGTGCGGATAATGCTAAAGTCATACCGCTTCGCAGAGTCATGCTTTAGCTAACGGCAATCCAAAATACCGTTATTTCACCCCCCAGCACCCTACCCATACAGATTAAAAAACGATCCAAACATGGTATTATGCATTTTTTCATGTAATGCGCTTATGTTTTGGGTCGTTGTTTTTAGTAGTTGTTTTATTTAGGTTTAATACATTCAACCGGCAGTGGCCGCATGAATGTAATTCGCATCTATAACACCATTGACCCGTGGGTTTTTATAGTGTATAATAAAATTGGTAAATTATCCAATGTGTGGCAAAACAGGAGAACGACAATAATGTTTTTTGATGACAAACTTAGGGAAGAATGTGCTGTTTTTGGAGTATCATCCTTTTCCGACATTGCAGCCGGAATAACCTATAACGGACTTTATTCCCTACAACACCGTGGTCAGGAAGGTGCAGGTATTGCAGTAGTTACCGATAATAAGATTTTATTTCATAAGGATACCGGCCTTGTAGGTGAGGTGTTCACCGATAAAGTATTAAAAAAACTACCTAAAGGCAGAATTTCAATAGGCCACGCAAGGTACTCCACAACAGGCGTTAACAGCGAGGCGAATGTAGGGCCTTTTATTGTCGAATTTTTAACCGGGCGAATTGCCGCCGCCCATAACGGAAACCTTACAAACGCAAATCATATTAGGGATGGTCTTAAAAGTTTCGGCCTTAACTTCTCTGCTACCAGTGATAGCGAGGTTATCTCGGCACTGATTGCATACTATATAACCCGCCTTGGCAACACTGTAGATGGTGTTGTAAAGGCATGCAGCTATCTATCCGGTGCATTTTCCCTTGTTATCGCATCTAACGATAATAAACTTATTGCACTACGTGATCCAAACGGATATCGCCCACTATGTATTGGGGTGGGTGAACATGGCACCGCTATCGCCTCCGAGAGTTGTGCACTTACATCAGGCGGATTTAAAGATATTCAGGATGTAAAGCCCGGTGAAATTGTCGTTATCGAGGACGGCAAAATTACCTACCGAGAGGTTGTTTTAAAGCAGAAGAAAAAGGGCGCCGGCCTATGTATTTTTGAGTATGTATACTTCTCCCGCCCCGACTCAATTATCGATGGTCTTAGTGTGTATGAGTCACGCTATAACATGGGTGGCATACTGGCCGAGGAGTTCCCGGTAGATGCCGATATTGTATGTGGTGTTCCAGACTCAGGCCTAGAGGCCGCCGCAGGTTACGCTGCAAAAAGCGGTATACCGCTAACAACCGGATTCGTAAAAAACAGATATATTGGACGTAGCTTTATCTTCCCGACACAGGAGCTACGTGACACAGCAGTTAGAATAAAGTTAAATCCGCTTAGCCATACAATCACAGGCAAAAAGATTGTACTTGTAGATGATTCTATCGTGCGTGGCACCACAAGCGAAAGAATTATCACCGCACTTAAAAACGCAGGTGCTAAGGAGGTGCATATGAGAATCTCCTCACCACCGTTCCTATACACCTGCCACTACGGCACCGATATAGATGACGAAAAAAATCTAATCGCTAACAACATGAGTATAGATGACATCTGCAAGAAAATAGGTGCCGACAGCCTTGGCTACATAAGCATAGAGGGACTAAAGCGTGCCTGCAACGCATGTGAACTCCCCTTTTGTACCGACTGTTTTACCGGCAAGACAAAATATAACGAAAAGCAACCAAAGATGGAAAGATAATATTATATAGCTAAACCTAAACAACACATATTAACAATAAACCCCGATATGACTTTAGTGTAGTCATATCGGGGTTTTAAGTTTAATTAAGCTATTATTTTAGTGTAAAGCCCGAAACAAGATCGCTTAGAATCTGGGACTGGCTTGAAAGCTCCTCGCTGGTTGCGGCGCTTTCCTCTGCTGTTGCAGAGTTGGTCTGTACAACGGATGATATCTGGTCGATACCGGCTTTTATCTGCGCTGCACTATCTGCCTGCTCTCTTGACGATGTAGCAATACTCTCTACTAGCATGCTAAGTTCATTTGCATTTTCGATAGCGGTATTGATAGATTCGGATGTCTCGGTTGCAATCCTGTTACCTACCGATACAACGTTTACCGTCTCCTCTATCAGCACGGCTGTATCTTTTGCAGATTGTGCGGATTTTGTTGCAAGGTTGCGAACCTCGTCAGCAACAACGGCAAACCCTTTACCTGCCGATCCGGCCCTTGCAGCCTCAACCGCTGCATTAAGTGATAGAATGTTTGTCTGGAATGCAATGTCATCAATGGCCTTAATAATCTTGCTAAGCTCGGCTGATTTTTCGCTGATGTTGCTCATTGCGGCAACCATCTCCTGCATCTGATCATTGCTTTGTGTAAGTGCCTGTTGCGACTTATCATTTGCAGCCTTGGCGCTATCGCTGTCCTCTGCTGTTTTGCTAACTTTTTCGGCAACCTCCTCCATTGTGGCGGAAAGTTGTTCGATAGCCGAAGCCTGTTCTATAGATCCCTGTGCAAGCGACTGTGCACCCAACGAAACCTGCCCATTACCGGAGTTAACCTGTTCCGATACATCTTCAATTTTAAGCATAGTCTCGTTTAATCTTGCTATAACGTTATCAAGCGATACCTTTAACGGTGCAAAGTTACCTACATAACTCTCAGGGACGGCACTGCGTACCGTAAAGTTACCGGACGACATCTCAGAAAGAATATGATTTATATCATTTATCATGGTAGAAAGTGCATTCATTATTCTGGATGTTGAATCAGCAAGCACCCCTGTTTCATCCTTCGCGGTAATATCCGGTACCGGAGTTTCAAGGTCACCCGTCGCCAATGCATTAAGCCTATCGGCACAAAGTGATATTGGTTTAGAAATTTTTCTTGCAATAACTATTATGATTATTGCTGATGTTGCAACCAGTGCAAGCGAAAGTAATATAGTTACTATTATAGACTGTGTAAGCTGTGCAAGGAAGTTTGAGCTTGGTGTTAAGGCATATATACCCCAACCGTTAGAATGATCAATCGGTGCATATGCTATAAACTGGTCGATCCCTTCCCATATAACGGTATCAAAGCCGGTGTTCCCTGCTAACATATGTTTCTCTATGTCGGCAAGCTGCTGTAGCGTTGGGTCGGTCTGTGCCGCTTCGGATACACTGTATTGGTCATAAGCGTACTGAACATCGTTAAAAGCTACGGTCTTACCGGCGCTATCAATAACAGTGGTCGTACTGCCCTCTCCAACCTCTATACCGCTGACAATATCAGAAAATACTGTAGGGTTGATAGCAAGTAGTGCAACACCCACAAACTCGCCACCCCTAATGATTGGTGCAGTAACAGGCATTGTTGTTTGACCTGTTACAGGGCTTAACAGCGGATCCACAACATAAGGTTGCATCGTATCCCGTGGTACGGTAAAAAGCGGACTATCCGAGTAATCAAGGCCTAACATTAAAACATTTCCTGTTTTATCAATAACCTGTACATCCTCTAACCCGTGTACCTCAATATAAAGTTTTGCCTGGGTCTCAATCTCCCTCATAACCTCGTTATAGGTTTTGCCATCGGCAGTCTCCCCACCTTTTTCAGGGATTTCCTGTGTAAATACAGGATCATTTGCAAATTGAAGCGCCATATCACGGTATGCTTCAAGCTGTTTATCTACAAGATCGGATGCCGCATCAATTGTTGCCACCATCGAGTGCTCAAGTGCATACATAGTGCTATTATAGATGCTTAAAATAGAGGAAAAACTGATAATTGCAATGCTGATAATGAGTATTGCCATGGATGATGCCAAGATTTTCATTTTTATCGATTTCATTATGACCTCTTTTTGCATTTACTACAATATATTATATAGTTTAATATATTTGTTAGCTTAAGAAAATTTTATCATAAAAAATCAAAAATTGCAAGTAAATCTATTGTATTTAAACAGTATTTTTACCTACATTGTTATATTTGGTTTAAAGCATCTTTGGGTAGGTGGTATTATCTTTTGTTATGGATGATAGCACGGCACAATATATTGATGATATAGCCTTTGCAGCTGTTAAATCTTGTAGTGTGTAGTTGCCACACTCCTTAGCGGACGCACCCGGAATTTCACCATTAAAACTAGATAAATAATCAAAGGCATCACGTAGCACAGCCAAAACACTATCGGTATCTAAATCTCTAACAAGCAGATAAAAACCGGTAAGGCAACCCATCGGCCCTACATAGATAATGTTGTCACTTTTATCACTATTGCGCAGATATGTCGCAAGAATATGCTCTATCGTATGTGATGCGGCAGGGCTAAGCGGTGTGTCCACATTCGGCTCTGCCAGTCGTAGGTCATATGTAATCACATCACCATCGGTACGGGATATATATACGCCTTTAGGTAGTTCACGGTGGTCTACACAAAAACTTGTAATCCTTTTCATAGTCTCTCCTTTTATCTTGTTTTAACCGCTGGTTGCCACTCGGCCAGGAACACAGCAAACAGCATTATACCACCACCAATTACTATACTTAGGCTAAGTGGGTCATAGCCTAAAAAAACTGATAACAAAGCACCAAAAAGCGACTCGGTACCAAGAATAATCGCAGCCTGTGGTGCACCGATACGTGTTTGACAAAATGTTTGCAATAGATAGCAGGCAAAGGTGCTAAACACCCCAAGAAATAAAAGCGGAAGAAAACCATTTAGTGTTGTAGCCGGTGTAACGACCCCATCCAGTGCAAAGAACATTATACTAGATAATACCGCCGAGGTGGCGATCTGTAAAAACACAAGTACCGTTGTATCCATTCTTTCGGCAAGTCGGCCGTTGTAGGATATATGGCATGCAAAGAAAAACGCGCAAACTAAAGTAAGTAGATCGCCGGCCGACATACTAAACCCAGCCTTAATATCTACCGATAGGATAAAGATACCAACTATAAATATTGCCGATGCCGCTATCTTGCGCCCACCCGGCATACGCCTTGTAAGTGCCCATGTTATAAATGGTACCATAATAACGTTTGCAGAGGTTAAGAATGCATTATTTGCCGGTGTTGTATACAGTAGTCCTATATTTTGAATATAAAAACCAAGGTACAGCAACACCCCAAGGAATATGCCGGGCAGAATATGCTCTTTTTTCATATTTGCTTTTATTCTTTTAAAGAATAATGTTCCAAGCAATAAAGTTGCTATTACAAATCTAACTACCATTAAAAGTTCGGGGGTAACACCTGCATCCAGTGCAAGCTTTGAGGCAATAAATCCGCATCCCCAAATTATTGCAGTCAAAAACAACAGCGAAACCGCTACGGCTTCCTTTTTCTTCATAAATATTTTCCTTTTTGTCTTTTTATCGTAGTCATTATACCACATTCTTTGCATCTTGTGCAACAATATTTATTTAGCTGTTTAGCAATGCCTACAATATATTCCATAATTTAAAAACAGCCTATACCCATGTTAATGGATACAGGCTGTTTAGCAGTAATGTTATTCGCCAATCTTGCTGAAATCGGCTACCCCATGTTTACAAAGTGGGCAGATAAAATCGTCCGGAAGATCCTCGTCCTCATGGATAAATCCACAGATATCACACACCCAACCTTTTACCCCCTCGGTAGGCGGTTTTGGTTTTACATTTTCATGATAATATGCATAGCTCATGCTGGGTTTATCGGATAGCACGCGTGCCTCGGTAATTTCGCAGATAAACATTCCATGAGTTTCTATGTCAAGATAGTTTATGACCTTAAGCGAGATAAACGAGTTAATATATCTGCTTAAAAATGGCATTCCGTTATCGGAACGTAGCTTGTCTACCTCCTCAAACTTATCGACATTTCGGCCACTTCTAAAACCAAAGCACTCAAAAACGGAGAATGGTGCATCCACCGATAGGCAGTTTATATTCATAACCCCGCTCTGTTTTATAATGTGGTGTGAATAGTTCTGCTTGTTAATTGTAACGGCAATACGTCCCGGACTATCGGTAACCTGTGACACGGTGTTTACAATTAACCCGTTATCATGCTTACCGTCACTACAGGTAATAACATACAGGCCGTAACCTATCTTAAACAGCGCACTTAGATCATTTTTATTTGCCCTATCGGACGACATTGCAATATAGTCACGGCATAGTTCAGCCGCCATGTCATCAAGCTGCTGTGAAGACTGTCCGTTAAGGGCAGACTTTATGGTAACATTGTTCGAAAGAAAATCAATGTTTTTACACTCCGATAATGATTTTTTCATTATCTTGTTTGCAAGTGGTGCCCAGCTTCCATTCTCTATAAGGCCTACGGTTCTTTTTTGGAAATTCCTCTCGCAAATGCCATGGATAAAGCGGTGCATCGACGGGAAAAGTCCGGAATTATAGGTTGTTGTGGCAAGCACAAGTTTATTGTAACGAAAGGCATCGGATATAGCAAGCGATAGGTCGCAACGTGATAGGTCATGGACTATAACTTTTGGGCAACCTAAATCGGTTAACTTTAATCTTAATGCCTCGACAGCATTTTTTGTATTTCCGTATACCGATGAATAGGCGATTACTATACCGTCACTCTCCTCGGTGTAGGAGGACCATGTTTTGTACAACGATATATAATGGTGTAGATTATCGCTAAGAACAGGGCCATGTAGCGGACATATCTTTTCAATATCAAGTGACTCAGCCTTTTTCAGCAGGCTTTGCACCTGTGCACCGTATTTACCTACTATACCAATATAATAGCGGCGTGCTTCATCGTCCCATGGTTCATCGGCATCATATCTACCAAACTTGCCAAACCCATCAGCCGAAAACAACACCTTATCATGGCTATCATATGTTACCATTACCTCCGGCCAATGCACCATAGGGGCAAATACAAAGGTAAAGTTATGGGTACCCGTACTAAAAGTTCCGCCATCCTCTACTACAATTCTTCTATCCTCAAAGTCAACGCCAAAGAACTGCTGTATCATAGCAAATGTCTTGCTATTGGCAACTATGGTAGCCGAGGGGTATGTTTGCGAAAACTTAAATATATTAGCACTATGATCCGGCTCCATATGCTGCACGATAAGGTAGTCCGGTGATCTTCCACCGGTAGCCTCATCAATATTATCAAGCCACTGGTAGGTAAAATTAGCATCCACCGTATCAAAAACAGCCACCTTGTAGTCCAGCACCACATATGAGTTATAGCACATGCCGTTTGGGACATTGTACTGCCCCTCAAAAAGATCGATCGAGGTATCGTCTACCCCTACATAAACAATGTCGTTTGTTATTTTTCTAATCATATTCCACCTAAAATTCGTAAAGATAATACAGGTTATTATTGCCTTTTCAATAACTACTTAATCAGTATACATTCATTGTAGCATAATTTTACAAAAAAAGCAATTACAAATTAAATAATTTTTTAACAACCTTAGTACAAAAATAAATTGTTGTTTTGGAGTTGACAAAACAGCTGTAGATAAGTATCATATACCTATACCCCCTATAGGTATAAAAAGATAAGATTACAAGGAGCTGTTATGATAAAATGTATGGATGTAGAGGCGATAAATAAACGCCTAAAAAAAATAGAGGGTCAGGTTCGTGGTATCCAAAAGATGGTAAGCGATGATAAACCATGCGAGGATATACTAATCCAGATAGGCGCCGTTAAATCCGCCCTGCATAAAACAGGGCAGGTTGTGCTGGAGGGACATATGCACCACTGCGTGCTGGATGGCATCAGCAGCGGTAAAGAGGAAGAGACGATAGATCGATTAATTTCGGCACTTAATCAGTTTTCTAAAACAATTTAGGGGTGGAACAGATGAAAAACTATGTTATGAAACTAAACTCTATTCCGATGCTATTTATCTCGGGGCTCTTTTTAGTTGCAAGTTTTATCCTAGAGTATATTCTGCCACTTATGAATATTACCTATGAGTTAGCGATAAACCCCGCATGGGTATCACTTATAATTTCCGGTATACCGCTTGCCTACATGGCAATTACAAACACATTGGACGGCCGAATAACATCACCGCTTCTTATCCTAATTGCAATGGTTGCCGCTGTTTACATAGGGGATGTTTTTGCAGCAGGTGAGATTGCATTTATTATGGCTATCGGCGAATGGCTTGAGGATAAGACTATAGAAAAGGCAAAGAATGGTATCGAAAAGCTGTTAAACCTTGTTCCATCTAAAGGCAGGGTCGTTACAAACGGCAGCGAGGAGATGGTAGATGCAAGCCATATAAACGAGGGTAATATTATACGTGTTTTACCGGGGGAAAGTTTTCCGGCCGATGGTATAATAACCGTGGGTAACACTACCGTTGATCAAAGTATTATGACCGGAGAGAGTCTACCGGTAGATAAATCTTTAAACGACGAGGTTTTTACAGGTACAATTAACCGCTTTGGCAGCGTTGATCTTAGGGTGACAAAATCGTTTGCAAATTCATCACTACAAAAGATGATAAGGCTTGTAGAGGATGCAGAAAACCAAAAGGCACCTACACAAAAAACCGTGGACAGATGGGCCGGTGTATTTGTGCCGGCTGCCTGTATTATTGCTATAATTACATATTTAATCTTTAACTTTGGGCTTGGTAGGCCGGATGATGCACTTATACGTGCTGTTACGGTTCTTGTTGTGTTCTGCCCTTGCGCCTTAGCACTTGCTACCCCTACATCTATTATGGCGGCTATCGGACAGGCGACAAAAAAAGGTGTACTAATAAAATCAGGAGAGGCGCTAGAGCTTATGGGCGCTGTGTCCACCGTATGTTTTGATAAAACAGGTACAATAACACACGGTAAACTTACAGTAAGCGATATTATCCCCTTTGATATTAAAGAAAAGGAGCTTATATCCCTTGTAACTGCTGTCGAAAGCCGTTCAGAGCACCCCATCGGTAAGGCAGTATTAGGCTACGCAAAAAATAACGAAATATCATATCATGATGTTATCGATTTTTCAATGTGGGCAGGCAAAGGGGTTAGTGCCAATGTCGCAAACCGTACAATATTCTGCGGTAACGAGAGGTTAATTGCAGATAATGCAAACCTTGCTATCACAAAGCAGATCGACGAGGTAATTACAAACCTCCGAGAGCAAGGCAAGGCGGTAGTTATAGCATCAAACAGCGAGCAAATAATAGGTGTTATCGGTTTATCGGACGAGATAAAAAGCACATCTAGCTCTGCTGTAGCTGCGCTAAAATCTGCCGGAATAGAAAAGACCGTGCTACTAACAGGTGATAACGGTAAAAGTGCAAACTTTATCGGTAATAAGGTGGGTATCTCCGAAATTCAGTCATCACTTCTACCGGAGGGCAAGGTTAATGCGGTAAAATCTCTTATGCAAAGCAGTAGCGTATGTATGGTCGGTGACGGTGTAAATGATGCTCCTGCACTTAAAACCGCAGATGTTGGAATAGCAATGGGTACCATGGGCAGTGATATTGCGATAGATGCTGCCGACATTGCAATAATGGGTGATGATATATCAAAGATTTCCTACATAAAAAAGCTATCTAACGTAACTATATTCACCATTAAGTTTAACATCATAATGTCGATGGTCATAAACATATCGGCGATTGTACTTTCGGTTATGGGGCTACTAAATCCGGCAACGGGTGCATTGGTGCATAATGCCGGCTCGGTACTTGTTGTTTTAAATGCCGCAAGACTTTACGACAAAAAAATAGATTAGCCGTATTGCATTATAAAATTAATGATAAACATTAAATTATTATTGACAAAATTTAATTAGCGTGATATAATTCAATCAAATCCAGATGTTAGGAATTATATTATGAAAATAATAAACAACCTGTTAAATCAAAAGGCCGCACAACGGGCATCATATTTTATGGCGATAATCTGCTATATCGTAATTGGCTTGCTTGCATTAATGATAGTTTTAAGTCTAATGGGCAGGCTTGAGTATGATCTAATCTATTCGGACAAGAATTATCCGGCTGCTATCTATTCCGAGGAAAGTCACGACTTTTCTACAAGGTCTTTTACCGTATCAAGCAATGATAATCTGCGTGTTCGCACACAATCAGATATTGGTAAAATCGAATTAGCCTCCTATATATCAATTGTAATTATCTACACCATAAATATAATTCCGGCTATATTTGCCTACCTGTTTCTTTCAAAGGTCTTTCGCAACGTTGCAAAGGGATCCATATTTGTCCAACAGAATGCAAATTATCTTTTGTACTACGGTCTTATACAGGTTGCATTAGCTACCCTGTTACCTTTTATAAAGCTGTTAATCGTCCAGGTTGCTAATACGCTTGTAACAGACAGTATATCGCTTTCCACCGGTTCGGATATGCTAAACCAGCTTATACCAAGCATCGGATTTCTAGTAGCTGCTTATATAATAAATTATGGAGTTAATTTACAGGACGAGGTTGACCATACGCTATGATAATTATTCGACTAGATAGACTTTTAGCCGATAGAAAAATGAAACTAAACGATTTAGCAAATCTTGTCGGTATTACAAATGTAAATTTATCATACCTAAAAACCGGAAAGGTAAAGGCCGTTAGATTTTCAACGTTAGAGGCCATCTGTAAAGTTCTAAAATGCCAACCCGGAGATATACTGGAATATGTGGACGACGACGATACCACAATTTCATAGCTTGTAAATTTAGTACATATTCTTTTTAAATGAGGTGAGATAATTGGAAAACACACGTGTATTCAACTGTAATATGGAGCTTACTCTCGATATAATCGGTGGAAAATGGAAGCCACTAATTATTTTTCATATTGGAAACAGCAAAAAACTTAGATATGGCGAGATAAAAAGGCTTATCCCTGATATAAGCCAACGGGTATTATCACGAGAGCTTAAGGAGCTTGAAGGTACCGGCATAATATCAAGAGAGGAATTTAAAGAGACGGTTTTGAGGGTGGAGTATTCTTTAACCGAAATAGGAAATGAGGTCTTGCCCCTTTTAAATGCACTTACTATATGGGGTAATAAATACAACACCCTGCATCACTATGCCAAAATAATTTGCGAATAAATTGCTCTAAGCTATATTACGGACAAATTTGTCCATAGGGATAAAAATATCCATAATTGATAAATCTAAAATTAGTGATTATAATAGGATTATCGAAAGATAAGAAAAAATCAATTAATTTTCGGAGGTATTAGTTATGGATATTTTAAATGTATTAAACTCACGTTACAGCACAAAGGAATTTGACGCTACAAAGAAACTTACAGAGGATCAAATCACACAGCTTGAGGATTTGCTGCAACTTTCTCCGTCATCTACAAATATACAACCATGGCATTTCATAGTTGCTACAACAAACGAGGGCAAAAAAAGAATTACCAAAGGCTCGCAAGGTTTTTTCTCTTTTAACGAGCAAAAAGTTTTAGACGCAAGTGCCGTTATTGTTTTTGCATCGCAGATAGACCTAACAGATGCACATCTAAATAATGTGCTTGAAAAAGAAGATGCCGACGGAAGATTTCCACAAAAAGAGTTTAAAGAGCAAAACCATGGTGCAAGAAGTATTTTCGCCAACATGCACAAGCTTGACTACAAGGATTTTCAACACTGGGCAGACAAGCAAGTTTACCTAAACCTTGGAAACTTTTTGCTTGGTACCGCTGCTTTAGGCTTAGATGCTATCGCCATGGAAGGGTTTGATCTAAAGGCAGTTGATGAGGAATTTGGGCTTCGCCAAAAAGGGTTTACATCTTCTATAGTTGTGGCAGTAGGCTACCACAAGGAGAACGATTTTAACAAAAGCCTACCAAAATCAAGGCTTCCCAAAGAAACGATAATCGAAAGGGTTTAGTAATGCACTACACAGGCCAGGTATATCGACATCCAATCGAAGCCTCAACGCCCCTACTTGAAATAACAGCTGGATGCTCACACAACAAGTGTTCATTCTGCACAATGTATAGAGAAACTCCGTTTAAGGTATCCCCTCTCAATCATATCGAGGAAGATTTACAAGAGCTTGCAACAGCTAACAGCGATATAAAACGTATTTTTTTAGTCAATGGTGAGCCATTTGTGCTAGCAACAAGCAAGCTTATAGAGATAGGCAAACTTATTCGCAAATATCTACCTTATATAGAAACTATAACCTGCTACGCCTCTATCAAAAGCCTTAAAAACAAAAGCTTAGAGGACTTAAAGCAGCTACGGGAAATCGGCTTTAACGAGCTTCACATAGGCCTTGAGTCTGCTTATCAGCCGGCTGTAACCCAGATGAACAAAGGTTTTACAACCGAGGAAGCTTACAAAAACATAGAAAAGCTTATCAATGCCGGCTTTGATTGGGATGCAATAATCATGACAGGTGTAGCCGGAAAGGGCAATGGTGAAATTCATATTAAGCAGACAGCAGAACTACTAAACAAGTTTCCACCATATCTTGTATCTCTCATGACTACCTCTGTATCCAGTGGCACCCCACTTGAAGAAATGGTAAATAACGGCGAGTTTATCGAATGTACTGAGCTTGAAAAAATCGAAGAAGAAAAAATGCTTATAAAGTCACTTGATTTTGATGCGTATTTTTTTGGTGGGCATAACTATAACCTTATTCCCTTTAACGCTCCGCTATCGAAAAAAAAACAGATTTTAGAATATATTGATAATAAAATCAAGGAGATTGATCCCAAACTTTTAAACTCATCGTATAGAAGGGCGAACATCTAGGTAAAAGAATTATATTAGCATGAAAACAATTTTATTAACAGGAGCTAATAAAACTTGGCCTTCCTGTAAAAATTAAAAAAAGGCTGTCACAAACGAAAATCATCTGTGACAGCCTTTTTTTCTTACCGTAATTTTAAGTTAATATTCCATCTAGAATTCAATCGGGTTCATCTCTAGATCAAAGAAAAGTGCATGTTGCAACGTCCCAACCAAAGAGAAGTGCAGATACCCATGTGCGTAGCCATAAATTTTTGATTCGATAGGGTTTTTGTCGGCATCTTCAAAACGTTCTACCACATATAGCCCATCTTCTGACATTGCATAGATTTGGGATTCAATAAGTTGTCCATTCTCATCAAAATAATCATAGTAATCAACATAACCGTAGCTTACCTGCTCCGACCTTGTCTCGTACCCACTGTACCCAAGGCTAGGGACGAATACCGCTACACCATCAGCATCAAGATAGGTCCTTTTAACCTCAACCCCCGATTCTTCATTAATGCGTATTTTACTATATCCACCGGCATGCATCGCAACCTCTCCATCGGCGGTATAGTAGGTTACATCGAGTTCGTCCCCATTATATGCCGCTTCGTAGTATGCATAGTTTTCTGCACAATCTACAAGTTCTCCATTAGTGCCATAATAGCTCTCCGACTTTATACTGCCGTTGTCGTAATATTCCAGGATAGCTGTTGCATATCCGTAAGGCGTAGCAACAAGTTCACCCTCAAGATCAAAGTACTCTTCTTTTGTCAAAGATCCATCTTCGTTATACTCAAACTCTACTCTAAAAAAGCCCTCTATACTTAGTACCGGCTCATCATCAAGATCATAATGTGCTATGGATGTAATATTCGAGTTTTCATCAAACTCCTGTGTATAGTATGCATTTCCAAAGCTGGTTAATACTGCATTACCTTCGACATCAAAAAAATCCACACGTGTTACATTTCCACTCTCGTCAGTCTCGTAAGCTGTAGCTGTGCTACCATCCGCAGCCGTGATCGGGTTACCGTCAACGTCAAATATAGCGGTCCCAATAATAACCCCGTTTTCATCCTTTTTAGCCTCAATTATATGAAACCCATTATTGTTTATAATCTTGTTTCCATCGAAATCAAAGTAGCTCCTTTTTTCGATATTGTTTTCCTCGTCTATCTCTATCTGTACGGTTGCTTGAAATCTGGCAAGCGCATCCTCAACACTCATAACCGGTGGTGTGGTGGTCTCGCTGGTCGGCTGACTTGCAGGCTCACTCGTGGCTTCACTTACTGGCTGTGATGGAGCGGCTGGTTCTTGTGAGCATCCGGCAAGCATTAAAAAGGCAGCTGCAAGTACCATTGCAAGGGTCGCTTTTTGTAATCTTTGCTTAGTTATCATAATTTTCTCCGATAATAGTGGGTCTAGTTTGTATAGTGCATAATTAACCTACGCTATCTCTATTTTACTCCTTTTTTTTAATAAATGCAAGTTTTTTAGCGCAGCAAACCTCTACACTGCTTAGGCATTTTAAAACCTGCTTTTATTGTTTTTTATAAAGCTTTTTTAATTAATCCCAATAAAACTTATTATCAATTATCTCCTCTATCCTCCAATCTTGCTCATTAGGATCGTCGGTCGAAAGTATAAAATAAGTATCATAGGTTCCCCCTGCCACCTGCATCCAGTTTGGTGTCAAATGCGGGTCTAGCACTTCATTAACGCGGCAGTACTCAATAGTAACGTTTTTGTCCTGCAATGTTTCTACAACATCTTGTATATCGTTCGCCATCTCGGCATTCTCTATCATATCAACGGTAACCGTTTTAAGGTCGGATATTATATGACCCGGTACATAGGTGTGTTGGTCAGATGTATGACTAAACTCTATATTTTCAACCTGCTCAGGTTTAAGGCCTAAATCTAACAACGCCTCATAATCTTGCATAGTAAGGGCGTGATAATAATTTTTCACTGTATGCTCTGGCGGATACAGGTCGTTAAAGACATACTCGGTAAAATAAAAACCTCCATTATTATATGCATTATCACTACAGCTGAAATTAGCAATAGGATAATTCGCCAAAAAATCATAGGTGGCTTTGTTTATCGCTTCAATCTCCTGTAGATATGTATCGTTTAAGTTGTCAATAAGGTGGATTTCACTCTCACCATAACCCGCTTTTATCTGCTCAAAATCTATCGATGTATATTCATTCCCGTCGATAAAATAACTGCCATCAATATCTATAGCAAAGGATGTTTCTATACTAAAATGTCCATTGGTAAGGCCATAGTACTGTATATCTCCATCTCCCATCTGATAAATATCCCTATGGCTTATATAGGTTTTATCGTCCGAAACAATATACTCTATGCCATAGTTAACAGATACCGGCATGGTGTGACTAGATACCGGCAAGCTACCAAGAAACTCCAATCCATATTCAGGCACTATGGTATACACCTTAACTATATTTGGGTATTGTAAACTGTATATATCAAGTTCTTCGTCGTAGTTATTCTGTTCCTGATCATTATATGCAATTAAAACAAGTTCTAAAACGCCGTTATTATCAAGATCAATTAGATTTGCATAGCAAAAGCCACTGGCATCAAACAGATCCATCTCGGTTGCGTTAGGATAGGTAGGTGTAAGTGTCATACCGATTACCCTATAGTCGGTTGCACTGATGTTTTCGACATTATAGTCAAGTTCATATGCTTTTAAAAGTGCAGAATAAGGGCTATAGTCAACCTGTACTAAATCGGAGTTTTCACCTTCGGTTGTTGCAGAATCTACCGCCGCCGCGCCATTAGCACACCCACCTTGAGGCTGCTGTGATTCATCGTTAACAAAGGAAAAAGCATCCTGCAGGCTGCCATCTTGTGAATTCGAACAAGACACAATTGATAACACAATAATAAAAAGCAAAAGTAATCGACCCATTATATAACCCCTTTAGTTATTGCCTATGTATGATTATAATTATAGTCCGGCAAACAATTATTATCCATGCATTTTTGTACAGGTTTGTCTACCTGTACGACAACAGTTCGGCTACGGACTTTCTTTTGGGGGTTGCGGGCTCCTCGTCGGAATATCCCAGGCAAACCAATGCTCCAATCTTTTGATTTTCAGGCATACCAATAAGGTCGATTATTTTATCCTCATTAAAATAACCTGTTATAACGGTTCCAACACCATTTGCATATGCCGATAAGCATAATGTCTGGGTTGCAACGCCGGCATCAAACATCTCAAACCCGTTATCTTTACCTGTAGAAAATGTACCGTCACGCTCAAAGCCGGAGCGTTTTTCAATATAAGCAACAACCATAACACCGGCACAGCCTTTTAGCGTTTTTTCATTCATCTTAAAATCCAGAATCATGTCCTGTGCTATCCTATTAATAATATCTCGGTTTTCAATATAGATGTAGCGTGGAATTTGAGTATGTTTCCATGAGGGTGAGTAAGATGCATCTTCGACTATTCGCTCAACCACCTCGTGGGGAATAGCTTTTTCCTTAAACTTCCTTATGCTTCTTCTGCCCTTTATCGCATCCGCTAAATTCATAATAGCTCCTTCTAATATTTAAAAGTCTATATTATCATTATATCACAAGAACGAGCAAAATAGATAGTCAATTACAACACATATAGCACACATATCGAATAAATAGTCCCCTACAGCAGCACTCACAAAAAGGGGGGCTGCTACTATAATAAATTAACACTAAAAACTACACCTATCACAGATGATAGCGTGCAATTTTTCTTTTTAGCAAAAAAAAGACACCGAGTGTTACACGGTGCCCTTTTGGGTGCATCATCAGGCTGCTGGTGCGGATATTTATTACCAACCTGTGTAAATTCGTACAGTTAAAAAGGTTTTAACGGCATGTTTAAAACAACACCAAATAATACATAAAACCCAAACTGATATCGACAAAAGGCTGTTAATTTGTTTTTACACTATAGAAACAACAAACTTGGATGCTAACACGATTATAACCAGCGCAAGCGGGTAGGTTGCCGCATATGCCGCCGCTACTTCGTCTGTCTTTGCTACCGATATTAGCGTTCCCAGTGCCGGTGTACTGGTCATCCCC
Organism: uncultured Oscillospiraceae bacterium; assembly: GCA_964370765.1. Lineage (GTDB taxonomy): Bacteria > Bacillota > Clostridia > Oscillospirales > Ruminococcaceae > CAYJBH01. Next base: position 1,697 of record CAYJKW010000035.1, on the reverse strand, counting down.
CCTGTGAGAGAGCCAAGATTATTAAAGATACTCAGCTTAAACACATACTTTCCAAGCACAAATCCGAGCAACATCGGGGTTAAGGTTAGTATCGCACCATAGACAAAGTATGCAGGCCTTACATAGGTGACAAAGTTAATTCCGGCCGGAATTCCTGCGCCCACCAAGAATAAAACAAGACCTAACTCCCTAAAGAAATTTAGGGTGTTTTTACTTATACTCATATCTATTATACCCATCTTACCAAAATGGCCGATAATGAGCCCCGCTATTAAAGTTCCTCCTGATGTTCCAAGTGAAAAATCGATTCCCGGTATGGATATTGCTCCAATCATCATACCAACTATAATGGTAAGCACAAAGGGAAAGAAATCAAGCGAATCTATCTTTTTAAGTTTTTTATCCACCTCTACTGCACCGGCAGAGCCGGCCGAGATAAAGGACTCCCTCTCTTTATCTATATCCACCTTTAAGATTTTTGGCACAATCTGAACAAAAAGTACCACCCCAAGAATTCCAAACAGGTATGCAATTCCATATCCCGCCGTTACGGCTTCCGGGTCGAGTGCAGCATCTTTTGCGGCCGACAGCCCCGGCGTGCTTGTAAGTGCACCTGTCAAAAGACCTATTGCAAGGGATGAAGATATTCCTGTGATTTTCATAATCAATATAGCCGCTCCGACACCTGCCATGATTACAATAACCCCCATCAGGCTGTATGCCAGCATACTTTTATTTAAATTTCTAAAAAATTTTGGCCCGGCTATAAGGCCAACTGCCGTTACAAACAACGCCGTTCCTATACTTGAAATTAAACTATATGAACTTTTAATGGCATCGTTATACAGCTCTATTGTCGCCTGCCCTATACTAAAAGAACCTACATCATTTGCAATAACTCCAAATATTAGCGCGGCTATCAGCACCCCTGCCGTTCCAAGGGAGATTCCCTTAATGGAAATCCCCCCAATTAAATACCCCACACTTGCAACTAAAAATACAAAAAATAATACGGTAAACAAAGATTGAGCCAACGTGCCCATATATGCTTCCATTCACAACTCCTTATCCGTTTCTCGCTTCAAAACATAAATAAAACGATTATTTTTTAGTTGCTAGATAGTCGTTTTTTCCAGTTATATATAGATTTTCGCCCTCGGAGTCGATTATTACTACTAGCGGCATTTCCTCAATCGTCAACTTCCTAAGGGCCTCTGCGCCCAAATCTTCATAGGCGATAAGTTCAGATTTTTTAATACAGCGTGCAAGTAATGCACCTGCTCCACCGATTGCACCAAAATATACCCCCGTGTGTTTCTTCATTGCATCCACAACCTCGGGTAATCTTGCGCCCTTTCCGATCATTCCCCTAGCACCCACGCTCATCATGGTTGGTGCATATGCGTCCATCCGCCCACTGGTAGTAGGGCCTGCCGACCCGATTACCTGTCCGGGCTTCGCAGGCGTTGGACCTACATAATAGATTGTAGCATCTTGGGGGTCGAATGGCAGCTTCTCACCTTTTGCCAAAGCTTCGCACATACGCTTATGCCCTGCATCACGAGAGGTGTATATTTCGCCCGAAAGATACACCGTATCCCCTGCTTTTAATGTCTTTGCTATCTCCACCGTCAACGGCAATTTAATGTGCTTTTCCATACTATATTACCTCCGATTTATGCCGAGTTACATGGCAG
>CAYJKW010000034.1:0-21472 GCA_964370765.1 uncultured Oscillospiraceae bacterium | reverse complement strand
CCTCGTTGTTTTTAAACTTCTCGCCGATAATCGACATACCGGAAAGCAAACCTTCTTCAAGTATTGTCTTTGCATCCATGCCCTCGTCGATTGCCTGCTGTACAAGCACTTTAACATCCTTGGCTTTACCCTTTTGTAGCATCGCTGATATCTGTTGCAGAAGTTCCATGATAATAATCTCCGTATAGTGTTGTGTTTTTGTTATGTACAATATACTACAACTTAATTTGATTAATCTCTTGCAATTTTCGAAACATTTTGGTAAAATTTTGTTACGATATAACTTTTTACCATTTTTAGAGGCAGTATGGACATTTTTGCAGTGGCAAATGATTGTGCCGATGCTTTTTGTAGGGCAAGCGGCATAGGGTGTACCGTAACCGATGTTACCGACAGGCAGATTTCGGAGTACGGTTATGGCATAGGAAGCTGTGAGTTATGCAATATAGCAGGAAGAAACAAAGGTAGCTGTGAGGAGGCGCACGCCCACGGCATGACAGAGGCCGAGCGGTTTGGTGGTAGATATATCTACTACTGTCCTATGGGACTTGTCTGCTTTGTGTCACCCATACAGCAGGAGATAGGTGCTACCGCAAGAATTACGGCAGGCCCATTTTTTATGGTAGAACGTGAAGATTTTATCGCCTGTGAGCTGGAGCACCTTGATGCCGACTCCATAAGCTATGCTGTCTCGATAGCAAATAAAATACCCATTATTCCACCGGAGCGTATAGAGTATCTATCAAAACTTCTATTCATGTCGGCAGGGTATATGAGTAGCTGGGCCTCGATGGATTTAATTAACGAGCGGCTACAGTCACGCCAGCAACAAGAAAAGATAGGTAGCTATATACACCAACTAAAGGGTGATGGTATCACAAGTTACCCAATAGATACAGAAAAAGCTCTTTTAAAGGCCGTAGGAAAGGGTGACAAAAAGCTAGCTCAGGAGTTGTTAAACAACCTACTTGGGCATATTATGTTTTCAACCGGTTACGATTACGAGCAGATAAAGGCAAGATGCTATTCGCTTATGGTGCTGATAGGCAGGGCGGCCGTGGATGCCGGTGCTGACTGTGACTATACCCTATCCATCGGTGATGTCGGCATGAAATCCATCTCTCAATGTCATAACGGTGAACAACTTTGTATCTGGTTATCAAAAACCGCAAATACGCTAATGGATAGAATATTCCTTTATCGTGAGGCTCCCCATGCATCGATAATAAAAAGATGCACCGATTATATAGATAAAAACTATTATGAACACATCACACTGGATACTCTAGCAAGGGTTGTATACCTTTCACAGGCATATATATCAAGAATATTTCACAAAGAAACAGGCCTTAGCTTTAACGAGTATCTTAATAGGGCACGTGTGGAACATAGCAAGGCCCTGCTTATCGAAAAAACTATGCGCATAGCCGATATTTCCTCAGCGGTAGGGTTTGAGGATCAAAGTTATTTTACCAAGGTATTTAAAAAATATACCGGCGTTACACCGGGTAACTATAGGGAAAGATTAGGTTAAGCAAAAATATTTACCACCCATCATGCTATGCTACACAGCCTAAACAGCTCGCCATCTATGGTCCTTGCATAAAGCTCAACATCCGCTGTATCGGTATTAAAATCATCTGCTAGCCCAAAAAGATTTGCAGAGAAGCCGGAAGTCTCCCTATCTATATCGACCTTGTAGGTAAAAGTTTTTCCGTTTTGTATTATATTGCAGTAAAGCAGGCTGTAGCTATCCGACTCCTGTTGCGAAATTTTACCTTCTAACAAAAAACTGTCATACCCTGCAAATTCTTGATAGGAAAATTTGTTAATCACAACATCACTGTTACTAATATTTTTTGCCGTGGTTACATCAAGCGGCGCACAGTACTGTACAAGATCAAATGTTTCTCCATCCGACCTTACAACACTATCTATAAAACTAACTGTAACATTATCATGCACATGATCTTTTAGATACTGATGTAACATGGCAGAATAGAGTGAAACTGTATTTTCGTTTTCAGTCAGAGATAGCTGAAGGTTAGTAATATCGTACAAAGCCTGCCTGTCAAACTTATACGGCATATATGCATCCCAATGACCAATAAAAAATAGATTACTGGGCGAATCAGTAGGTTTTGGCATCCATAATGGATAGGTAAGTGCAGGTGTTTGCAAATATCTAATTGGTAGAACAAGAACTATATCCTGATTTTGTTGCGCATAGTTATAAACTGCCATTGCATCAACGTCAGGGGCCACATCAGGGCTGTTAACATAGTCAAACTCATATTCTAATAGATTAAGTACAACAAGCTGCCCCCAAAAAAGCACAACAGTAACTAACATGGCTATAAGAAGTCTTGGCATCGCTGCTACTTTTAAAATTCTATCCGATTTTATTGCACCACTTTTAAGCGGAATAAAGCAGGGTAGGTCGCTATCATCACCGGCACTATTACCATAAAGGAATGTAGAAAAAATAATGACCGAGAATAAAAGCGAGTTTAAAACTCTATCGTTAATTCTACCTAATAAAACAAGGGATGCAATAATGGTTACGAGTATAATTAGATACAAAGCCGTGCTAAAAAGCCTTTTTTTGTCTGCGCAGATAATAAGCACAACTACAAAGAAAGCCGCGTAAAAAATAAAGTTGTTAACATCAAAAAAATAACTAATCTGGCTAAACCATTCCTGTGACATATAAATCTGTGAACTAAATGCACTGTTTAGTTTTTGAAAAAAATCTGTCGTAAAATAGTCGGTATCTGCTATAAGCCACTCAAAAAACAAGGCGTTAAAATCGTTCTCGGTCATACCAAGTTGCGAATATCTATCCGCAGCATTTTCATCGTTAATATATCTAAATCCATAATCCATTACCTGTGCCCGGGCAGTGTTATACTCCACCGCATCCATCTCCTGATCACTAAAACCAAGTGGGTAAAGCAGCCCGAACAACACAACCAGTACAGCGCAAATAAGGGCAAATTTTCCCTGCTTAAAAAGATCAAACACATAACCCTTAAAATCATTAAAATTCTTTTTGTTATAGATAATAATCATTACAGCCACTGCACCAAGCGGTAATACCGTAAATGCCATCATCAATCTGTAGCAGACACCAAGTAACATTAATAATGTTCCGGCAGAATACAGCACCCTATGCTTGCCGCCAGCATCTACAGCATGCACAATAAGTAGCATCCCTGCCGTTGCCGCAAAGGATGCTGTCCTTGTAAAGTTCATCTGTGATGCTATTGCAAGCTGTGTAAGTATGGCTATCGGCACAGATAAAAGCAAAAACATCCGTATTGTAAAGCGCATCTTTATAACATATAGTATTGCTATTAAAGATAAAAAAACAGTAACAAGCTGCCCTATCAGCCACCATTCAACAATAGGTGCCAGGGCATAAAGAAAAGAAAAAAAAGATGTAAAAAATTTAGGAAAAAACACAGCAAAATTGTTGTCCGGATGCGCCAAAATCATCGCAGTAGTACCGTCGTCACTGGTATCCCACGCAATATCATACCCTAAAAACATTAACATTGACAGTGCCGCTACAGTCACTACAATCGCCACATTTTTTAAATTTGATCTGTTTTCCATCGACTAAACCTATCTTAATAACATGCTATAGAAATTATATCATGATTTGTAAAGCTATGCAAACATATAATACAACCCCCTTCGGCTACTAGCCAAAGGGGGTTGTAAAAAGTTATTTTCTATTTCTGAGGATAGCTTATAGCTGCCTGAGCTGCTGCTAGGCGTGCGATCGGCACACGGAAAGGAGAACAGCTAACATAGGCAAGACCTATCTGCTGGCAGAACTCGATAGATGAAGGATCACCACCATGCTCACCACAGATACCAAGCTTAATGTCAGGGCGTGTCTCTCTACCAAGATCAACAGCTGTCTTTACAAGACGGCCAACACCCTTGCGGTCTAATTTAGCAAATGGATCATATTCGTAGATCTGCTTTGCATAGTAGCTATCAAGGAATGCACCGGCATCATCACGGGAGAAACCGAATGTCATCTGTGTTAGGTCGTTAGTACCGAAGCTGAAGAACTCAGCCTCTTTAGCAAGGTCGTTAGCGCGTAGAGCAGCACGAGGAATCTCGATCATGGTACCTACCATGTATTTTAGCTCTATGCCGGATGCTGCAATAATCTCATCAGCAACCTCGGTTACAACTTTGCGTAGGAACTGTAACTCTTTATACTCACCTACAAGCGGAATCATGATTTCCGGTACAAGGTTTAGTTCAGGACGACGTTTCTTAACGTTAATTGCTGCTTCGATAACAGCTCTTGTCTGCATCTGTGCAATCTCCGGATAGGATACTGCAAGACGACAACCACGGTGACCCATCATTGGGTTAAACTCGTGTAGGCTGTTTATAACAGCTTTAACCTCGTCTATAGACATGTTCATCTCGGATGCAAGCGCCTTGATATCGTCTTCGGCTGTCGGTAGGAACTCATGTAGTGGTGGGTCAAGGTAACGGATGGTTACCGGGAATTCACCCATAACTTCATAGATAGCCTCGAAGTCGCCTCTTTGCATTGGAAGAAGCTTGTCAAGCGCGGTTAGACGCTGCTCATGTGTCTTGGATAGGATCATTTCGCGCATTGCTTTAATACGATCACCCTCGAAGAACATATGCTCGGTACGGCAAAGGCCGATACCCTCAGCACCAAACTCGATTGCATTCTTAGCATCAGCAGGTGTATCTGCATTTGTACGGATTTTTAGCTGACGGAAGCCGTCTGCCCATGCCATTAGTCTGCCAAAATCGCCACCGATCTCTGCATCCTTTGTAGCAATCTTCTCACCATAAACGCTACCTGTGGTACCGTTGATAGAGATGTACTCGCCACGTTTTACCTTAACGCCGCTAACCTCAAAGTAACCCTCGGCCTCGTTAATATTAAGCTCACCACAGCCGGCTACACAGCAGGTACCCATGCCACGTGCAACAACTGCCGCATGGCTTGTCATACCGCCACGTGCTGTAAGAATACCCTGAGAAACGTGCATACCCTCGATATCCTCTGGGCTTGTCTCAAGACGAACAAGAATAACCGGTGTACCGTCAGCAGATGTCTTAATAGCCTCTTCTGCGTTAAATACAACAACGCCACAACCAGCACCGGGTGATGCTGCAAGACCTGTTGCAATTACCTTAGCTGCCTTTAGTGCAGCCTCGTCAAACTGTGGGTGAAGTAGTGCATCAAGCTGTTTTGGGTCTATCATCATAACAGCCTGTTTCTCTGTAATATGTCCCTCGTCCACAAGGTCGCAGGCAATCTTTAGTGCAGCAGCAGCTGTACGCTTACCGTTACGTGTCTGTAGCATGTAAAGTGTACCCTTTTCGATGGTAAACTCCATGTCCTGCATGTCGTGGTAATGGTTTTCCAGCTTGTCAACAATGTCGGTAAACTGGTTGTATACATCCTCGTTAATCTCTTTTAGTTGATCGATTGTGTTAGGTGTTCTGATACCTGCAACAACGTCCTCACCCTGTGCGTTCATTAGGAACTCGCCGTAAAGCTTCTTTTCACCGTTAGAAGGGTTACGTGAGAAAGCAACGCCGGTACCGCTATCATCGCCCATGTTACCAAAAACCATAGCCTGTACATTAACTGCCGTACCCCAGTCAGATGGGATATCGTTCATACGACGATAGAATATAGCACGCTCGTTGTCCCAGCTGCGGAAAACAGCCTCGATAGATTTCAGTAGCTGATCTTCCGGATTGGATGGAAATTCGCCGCCAAGCTTTTCGCTGTAGTATGCTTTGAACCTTTTAACCATCTCTTTTAGGTCGTCGGCAGAGAATTCGGTATCAAGCTTAATGCCTTTTTCTTCCTTCATCTCGTCGATAATAACCTCAAAGTTACGCTTTGGAAGCTCCATAACAACGTCAGAGAACATCTGGATAAAACGACGGTAGCTATCGTAAGCAAAACGCGGGTTACCTGTTAGGTTAGCCACTGTCTCAACAACTGTATCATTCATTCCAAGGTTTAGAATTGTATCCATCATTCCGGGCATCGAAGCACGTGCACCACTACGTACCGACACTAATAGAGGATTTTCGGCATCACCAAATTTTTTGCCTACTGTTTTCTCCATCTTGCCCATATACTCTAATATCTCTGCTCGGATATCGTCACCAATAACCCTATTGTCATTGTAATACCTTGTGCAAGCCTCGGTAGTTACAGTAAAACCTTGAGGTACCGGCATACCAAGACCTGTCATTTCAGAAAGGTTTGCACCCTTACCGCCAAGCAGCTCCTTCATTGTACCGTTACCCTCGGTAAACAGATAAACGTATTTCTTGTTCAATGTCTCCTCCTTAACTATTTATACTTATACTGTTATATATTCTAACAAATTCGATAGGAAAAGTCCACTGTTTTTTCAAATTTTCTCTAGGTTATAATAAATTAATGTAGCACAAAAACGAACTAATCTTTTTTGTGCTACATAGTGTCTAGTTATATTAAAGTTATTTAATGTTTTTGCATTCTATTGTCTAAATTAAAGGTTATGTTAGAAAAATTATGCTGTTGTCTATATAAAATCATTATCGACGCTATAAGTAACATTGTAAGTACTAAAAATATAATGGCAATTAATAACATCGGTTGTGATTCTCCCTGCACAACATCATCAGCTCGTGCCGCAGTCGGGACTTCCTCATTGTCTATAGTCTGTGTATCCGTAGATTGCTTAGCACCATTTTTTGCCGAATCATCGGACCAAAAGTCTAAAAAGGACTGTCCAAATGTTGTCCACATGCCTACAGATGCATTAGCCTCTACACCGTCTGATTGGGTCTCAATTGTAGATTGTTCAGCAAACACAGGTGTAACAGCAATTAGTGTCGAGATAAATAGCGAAGTTATTAAAATGTATTTTATTAACCTCATACGATCCTCCTTGCAGTAAATTTGTGTGAATTGATTTATCTGAAAAACTACAACCAGTCCAAAATTCATCAGTATTATTTTAGCATGATTTTAGTCTAAAGTCAACAATACAATCCTATCATTTGTGTTATATTTTGTTAATTACTTTGCACCCATATATTATAATATGTACAACGGCAGCTATGCAGTTATGACTCAATTTTAAAAAACATCTATCGATTACGTTAGATTGATTGACGTAATAAGGATTTTTTGATAGTATTGTGTCATCGAGAAAATTTTAAAATTTATTTGGAGGAAATTATGAAGAAGACATGGTCAGCACCAGAGGTAATGGAAGTTACTTTAAACGAAACAGCACTAAACACTTTCACAGGAACTGAAATAGACGGTTTTTATGTAGATGGAACCTGTGAAGAAAAACCAGCATACGAATCATAAGTAATCATAAAATTTTGGAGGAAAAAATTATGAAAAAGAACTGGAACAACCCTACTATCGAGACACTACCTGTAGAAGAAACTAACAACAGCATCGTACCTGCAACTACTCATGACGGTGTTTACGGCGGCATCTTTGAAGGCGGCGAAGGTTTTGAGTGCTTTGCAGTTTGCGAAAGCTAAGCAACACTTATGATTTAAAGCTACTACATTAATTTTGTAGTAGCTTTTTCATTTTATATGGCTATAGCCATATTTATATGCTATAATATAGTATAAAACAGCTTGAGGTGAAAAGATGAGTAAAATACTTTTTATTGACGATGATACCGAGCTTCTTGAAATACTATCTGCAAGTTTTAAAGAAAAAAAGTTTAAGGTTAAAAGTTGTTCCTCTGCCAAAGCAGGCATTGCTTTTTTAAAAAAGCAACAGGTTGATTGTATTGTAATGGATGTAATGATGCCGGAGATGGACGGATTTACCGCCTTCGAACATGTTCGCAAGGTAAGTGATGCACCTATAATATACCTAACCGGAAAGGTAGCGGAGGATGATAGAATAGACGGTATAACACTTGGTGCGGATGATTATATGTTAAAGCCGTTTAGTATCAGGGAGTTGGAGGCACGGGTAAACATGGTAGTTCGCCGTGCAAGTGGAACTAAAGATTCGCACATACTATCTATTCCACCGCTTGAGCTTGACACGGTAGCTCATAAGGTACTTTGTGAAGGGGAGGAACTCTCGCTTACAGCAAGGGAGTACGAGTTGTTGCATATGATGGTTACCTTTAAGGCTGATGTAATCACCTACGAGGACATAGGTAACTTTATCTGGGGTGGATATATGGAAAGTGACAAGGCCTCGGTAATGGTGAATGTATCAAGACTTAGAAAAAAACTGGAGGATAATCCCGTATCTGCCGGACTTATCGAGACGGTATGGACAAAAGGTTATCGTTTTACACGCAAAGGAAGATAATTATGCCGGATCAAAAGTTTGTCTCCCCTAACATAGATAGCGCCGATGCGCTATCATCAAAACTGATAGCAGTTGGCCTAGAGCTCGAAGCGTCAAACAAGCGTTTATTAGAATCAGAAAAAGCAAGAAACCGAATATTGCAAAATATATCTCATGACCTACGGGCGCCGCTTGCAGCGGTAAGGGGGGCTGTGGATAGGCTTGTTTCGGGTACACCCAGTAAAGAGGAACGCAAAAAGCTACTTACTATTATAGATAGGCGCTTGGTATCCCTTGAAAAACTTGTGGATGAACTACATCTATCCCAAAGATTGGAGCAGCCGGAATTCACCCTAAAAACACAGGTGTTACCCATATCGGTATTTTTGGAGGAGTATTTTATTAACCTCGAAGTATCGGACAACTTTTCTAACAGAAATTTATCTTTATCTTTATCCGATAATGCCGATATAGTGGCAGCGATTGATCCGGATCATTTTATAAGGGTGCTTGATAACCTTACACAAAACGCTTTGCGACACACCCTTGATGGTGACAGCATTTCAATTTCACAGACTTTTAACGATAGCCACGTTATAATAAACATCACCGACACAGGGGAGGGGATCGCACCGGAGCATCTAGCCCAAATCTGGAATCGCACATTTACCGTATCAACCGCAAGAACTCCCAACAAAACAGGCAGCGGCCTTGGACTACATATCGTTCAGCTAATAGTCGAAAAGCATGGCGGTACGATAGAATGCACAAGCAACTTAAACGAAGGTACCACATTTAGCATCTCTATCCCCCGTAATTAATTGAAATTGAAAGGGCTATCTTTCATGTCAAAAAACAAACCTTTTAAAAAAGCAGCTGTAAACAAAAAAACCATCCGCAAGTTTGCACTATTATTGGGTGCTATAATCGCACTTCCTATTAGTGTACTATATATGTATGGTGATCATCTTAAGGTAAGTAGCTACGATATTTCCAGCCAAAAAATACCGGCTTCGTTTGATGGTTATGTTATTGTTCAGATTTCAGATCTACATAACAATAACTTTGGGACAAAACAAGATAGCCTGATATCAGAGGTTGCGGCACTTAATCCTGATATTATAGTACTTACCGGCGACCTTATAAACCGTAACCATTTTGATTATGAGGCTTTAGGAAACCTACTGGATGGTATAGTTCCTCTTGCTCCGACATATGCAATAACCGGCAACCACGAGCTCGACAACCAGAGTGAACTTGAAAACCTAATTGAATTTTATGATGAAAAAGGGGTTTTATACATCGAGGCAACCTCGATTACTATCCCCTCGCCCGATAGCAGTTCGCAGGATGTTATAACATTAACCGGGCAAACCATGGGCGATAACGGCAAGGGTGACTACTGGATTAATCATAAAACCACCCCTCAAGACAGCACCTTATACAACATCTACCTAAATCACTACAGCAACTATTTTAATAAAACATCTGAGATGGGGTATGATCTTGTTATATCAGGGCACACCCACGGCGGAATTATTCGCCTACCATTTATAGGCGGTATAATATCAAACGGTCCTTCTCTGCTGCCTAAATATGACGGCGGTGTGTTTACAGAAAACGGTAGTGTAATGGTTTCTTCCCGTGGGCTTGGGGAATCCTTTTTAGTCCCAAGGATTAACAACCCTCATGATCTTGTAGCCATTACCCTTAAATCGTTAGCATAGCCCCCTTTACTATTATATATAGTATGTCCTAAAAAATAGCGTTAAAATACGTCTAACCATAAAGAAACCATCTGACACTTAATCTATAAAGCGTCAGATGGTTTTTATACAGGGTATATTAGTTACTTTAATATAAAGGGCGCTATAATCAATGCTAACCCTAAAACTGCAATACAGATACCACCAAATTTGGTGCTCTTAAGATAAAATTCAGAGGGTTCATCTGCATAGTATGATTTCCATTTTTCTGTGAGTTCCCAAAATGTTTTCGGTTTACAGAATAAAAATACACCTATCAAAACTATAATTATTCCAACTATCGTCGTTTCCCACATACAACCGCCACCTTTCTGTTATATATAAATGACCTTTATCACCATTATATGTTAATAGAAGGGTGGACGCAAGAAGTTATTACTGTTTTAGCTAGTGCTTTTAGTTTGCAACTGCACCGCAAGCAGGTGCAGCCAAGCAGTGGTAATAGTAAAGTATTGTTAAACCAAATAGCTCACCACCGTAAAAAATAGTAGATTTTTTTAATTATATGTGGTAATATAAATATATATATTATTATTTGTCGCCGAGGTTATTTTAATGTTAAAACGCATCGTTTTCACCCTTATTTTTATCTGTCTATCTGTAATAATGTCAATACCAGCGTTTGCAACCGGTGATGTGGTTATAAGCGGTGTATCGGTTAATGCAACACTATCAGAAAATCGCACAATAGAGGTTGTCGAAACCTATACTGCGTATATACATAATCCTGTCGAGAGTATTACTATGACACTGCCTCTTACCCAAACAGTGCAAAGGCAGACAACACAGGGAACCGAGGATCTTAGCTACCCTGTTGAATACTCTGATATTATGCTGTATGATCGCTATGTTGATAAAACCACCGATGGCGACACCCTTACAATTACAACACAGGGTGGTGGTTTTGAGGCCGGCGCTGTACAGATACCGCTTAGCTACACTATCGACCTTGGAGCCGATAATACAATCTCTGCCGACGAGATGTACTTTCGTCCGGTTAGGGGTGGTAGAGATACCTCCATGGGTAGTTTTAGCCTTACATTTAATTTCCCTAAACCGGTAACGCAGGAGAACATAAGTCTAACCAGTACCGCCGGCGAATCTGTATTGGATTTTTCACTTTCCGGCAACACACTTACCGCCTACAACCTTGTGTCTATCCCGTTAGAGCATGACGTTTTACTACAGGTATCAATGGAGGATGGTTATTTTATTGGTGGCCTAAGTACCGAGGCAGATCCTATAGATCTGTTTACATTTAATAACCTTATCTATAGCATCTGCCTTGTGGTTTTAATATTAGCTATTATATTTAATATTGCTTTTAGAAGAAAAAGTGCCATAAAGGTAAATCTTGTTACCTCACCCCCACAGGATTTCTCCCCGGCCGAACTTTATCACCTTCTAAGAAAAGAGCCATCACGTCGTAGCGCACTAAGCTCGCTTATAGCACTTGCAATATCCGGATATGTGGCTATATCCTTTGGCGAAACCGGACTTGTTATTACTAAAAAGCGCAACATCGAAGAATCTGTCCCTGTGTTGCAGCAACAACTTTTTTCCTATGTTTTTTCCGATCGTGAAAGTTTTCTTCTGGACAAGGAAAACCTAAAGGACCTTACCGCCGAGCTTTCTATTAATGCACAGCGATCACTCGGTCAGTCCATCGAGCTGGAGGATGATTTAACATACGGCCTTTCCATCTCGTTAATTATTTTACTTGGTATAATTGCCGGTGTTTTAACAGGCCTGTTTTTCGGCATCGATTTAGGAATAACCAGAATGTTGATGGTCGGTACCGGTATTGGCGTAGCATTTATTTTTAGCGGTCTTTTAATTCACTCCGGCTATGCATCGATGAGAAGAAAAAAACCTGCAGTTTCATATTTTATCGGAATCTGCACCTTAATATTTTCCCTTATTGTTGCCATAATAATTATTATAGGTGGCGCAGATTTTACTATTGGGCTTATTCTTTTATCGGCTATCTTTGTTATGATATTTGCTACCGCATCCATTCATCGCAGAAGTCGCTATGCTAACGAGATCATAGCAATGGCTCAATCCCTTAATAATTTTATTGCATCCCCTGATAAAGAAAAGCTTACCGAGCTTGTAGAAAAACAACCGGACTACCTATTAACTATATTGCCCCATGCGGTGTGTTTTAATAACGAATCTCAGCTTATAGCGACATTTGAGCAATACGAGCTACCGATACCACAGGCAGAACATCTACCACCTATCGCAGAGATGTGCGACCTGTTGCCCGGTAACTCTTGACAGTGGTTATATATAGTTGTATACTGAGGGATAGAGAAGTTGCATTTCGAGGTGCATAGTGGATAATATTGTTGAAAATATTCTGGCGATAGACAGGGCCGCTACCGAGATAATAAAAAAAGCGGAGTCTGCCAAAGAAACACTTTTAAGAGAAACCGCCGTAGAGCGTGAACGTCTACAAAAAGAGGCCGAGGGAAAGCTTAATGAAAAGGTAGACGAGTACCGTATAACGGCAGAGGAACAACTAGCAGAGCGGTTACAAGACCTTAGCAAGGATTTTGAGGTCAGAAAGCAACAGCTAAAATCCTCCTTTGAAGCAAAAAGCATCGCTATCGAGGAGGATATAGTCACACGCATTATTATCGGGGAGGAATAATATGCCTCACCTATCGGTCAATCCTGCAATAATTCCCAAGGCAAGAGGAATGTTCAGTGAGCGGATAAGTAGGGATAGTTATGGCGAGTTATGCCGAAAAAGAACAGTGGCAGAGATCGCAAGGTATCTAAAGTCTCATCCTTATTTTGAAAACAGCTTAGCATCCCTTTCCGATATCGACCCACACCGTGGCCAGATAGAGGAATTGTTGCGCAAAGATATATATATAAAGTATGAACGGCTTGCACACTATATCCCGCGAGCCGATAAGTTCGGGCGTTTTTTTGTTCTGGAATGTGAATTAACCGAGCTTATAACGGCACTTACCACTATATCTATACAAAGTGATAAAAAATATATATCAAGCCTACCATCCTTCCTTATGCAGAAGCTTAGCTTTGATTTAATGGGACTTGCAAAGGCTAACGACTATGCATCGATGTTGCGTGTTATCGAACATACCCCCTATCACAAGATATTGTCTGCACTTTATGATCTGGAGCCAAACCGCAGATTGATTGAGGCAGAGGCAAGGCTTTGGAGCTACTACTACCGTACAATATTAAAGGCAATCGATGCCGAGGTTCCAAGCGGTGAGCGACGGGCTGTTAAGATACTGTTTTTAGAAGAGATCGAGCTAATAAATATAAATATGCTCGTTAGGATAAAGCGATTTTTTAATAAATCTTTCACAGCTGCGGATATACGAAAGTTATTGATACCCCACCGATATCTATTATCCCGTAAAAGATTATTCGAGATGGGCGAGGCCGAGAATTTCGATGATCTATGTAACAAGATCGAGGAAAGTATTATTGGTAGGCTGTATGCAAGCCCCAGATCACCGGATTTTTTATTATCACAACAGCGCAGATGTTACAAGCGTGCACTGCATAGATTGCATCTAACCACCTCCCCATCGGTTTCACTTGCGACATTTATTATACTTTCAAAACTTGAAAGACTTAATATTGTAAATGTTATCGAGGGTGTGCGCTACAAGATGCCCCCGGCAGAGATTGAAGCAATGCTAAGAAGTTAGACCCTATACGATTAATTAACAGCTATGCGAGGAATTATTTTCTATGGCAACCGTTGTAATGAAACATGTCTACATCTACGGCCCTGATGTAGAGCTACCCGGAGCCCTTTCCGAGTTTTGCCGTCTGGATTGTTTTCATCCTGACCGTGCGGCAGGAAGCGGCGATGGACATTTAATAAAGAATCCCTACCGTAAACCACTTGCAAAGCTTACGCGTATATTTGAGGATATAGGTGAGGAGCTTGATCTAACAGGCTACGATGGGGAAAGATTTGACCTGTCGGATATTAACGATCTTGTAAACGAAACATCCGAGCCGGTTAATGAGATTGCTATGCGCCGTGCCGAGCTTATAAATGAAATAGCAGAGTACGAGCGAGCAAAAATTCAGCTTGGTCACATTATAAACATGGGAAGCAACTTCGACAGTATCTTTAAATGCAGCTTTGTAAAGGTACGTTTTGGGCGCCTACCTAAAGATAGCCTTGTCAAGTTAGAATATTTCGAAGACCAACCCTTTACCTTTCAGCAGTACGATTTTGACGGTGAGTTTTATTGGGGCGTTTACTTTACCGATACCCCCCATGCACCGGTTGTGGATAATATCTTTAAAGATCTTTATTTCGAACGTATTAGGGTTCCGGATTTTGCGCATGGTACACCTAAAGATGCCCTTGCGATATTTGAGATGTTTGAGCGTACGTTGCAGGAGGAACTTTACGGCCTTTCCGACATATTCGGCCTACAATCACAAACTGTAACCAAACTTAAAAAGATGGCGCAGTATCTGCACTACAACGAGCAACTTCATAACCTAACATCCCTTGCAACGGTACTTGATGCGTCCTTCTACCTTTCCGGTTATATTCCCGAGGATAGGTATGATGATGCAGAAAATGCAATAGAACACCTAAACGGTGTTACCATGATAAGCCAAAACTCCGGAGAAAAAACGCTAACACCACCCACAAAGCTTAAAAATGGTTGGTTTTCAAAGCCGTTCGAATTCTTTATCGAGATGTACGGCCTGCCTAAGGCAGGAGGGCTTGACCCCACGCTGTTTGTAGCAATAACCTACACGATACTTTTTGGTATAATGTTTGCCGACCTTGGTCAAGGGTTTGTACTTGTTATTGCCGGCCTTTTAATAAAAAAACGTATGGGCCACTCACTTGGTAGTATCCTTACCCGATGTGGTATATCATCGATGGTTTTCGGTACAATATTCGGTAGTTTATTTGGTTTCGAATATTGGTTAGATCCGCTATATCAGCAGTTTGGAATGTCCGGTAAACCGATACATGTCCTATCATCCGAGTGGGCGGTTAATATCCTAATTTTATCGGTTGGCATCGGCGTTGCAATGACAGTTTTTGTTATGTTGCTATCACTTGTAGCCGCATATAAAGAGGGTAGGTTTAAAAAACGAATTTTTTCACCTAGCGGTATAGCCGGTATTGTATTTTATATTACCGCTGTTATCATGGCACTAAATGCGTTAGTCTTAGGCAACGTTGTTCCTTTGTTTTTAACGCTTCCTTTACTGCTTATCAGCCTTTTAGCTGTTATGTTTAGCGAGCCACTTACCCATGTAATAGAGGGTCACAGCATATCTGACCTAAAGATGGGCGAGGTTGTTACAGCAGCAATATTTGAAACATTTGAAACGCTACTTTCCTATGTATCAAACACGCTTTCCTACCTACGTGTAGGTGGATTTGTTCTGGTTCATGCAGGCATGATGAGTGTGGTTTTTGCACTTGCAAATATGGCAGGAGATATTGGCTTTATACCGGTGGTTATAATCGGTAATGCATTTGTAATATTGATGGAAGGACTTATAGCCGGTATACAGGTAATGAGACTTGAATACTACGAGATGTTTAACCGCTTTTATCTTGCTGGCGGCGTTCCGTTTAAGCCACTTAACCTAGATAATGAACAATAAAGATATTCACAAACCCCTAACCAAAAACAAGGAGAAAAAAATGAAAAGGAAAAAAATTTTAAAGGTATTATTACTTGCTGTGTTTAGCATTGCGGTACTTACAGTATCTGCCTTTGCCGAGACTGCCGACGCAGCAGCTGCAGGAAGTGCAGATGGACTTGCAATGATAGGTGCGGCACTTTCTACCGGCCTTGCATGTATCGGTGCCGGTATATCGGTTGGTAACGCATCATCGGCCGCTATCGGTGCAATGACAGAGGACCCCACTACATTTGGTAAATCGCTTATCTTTGTTGTTATGGGTGAGGGTATTGCTCTTTACGGTATGCTTATCTCGATACTTATCCTTTTTGCATAGCCATGAAGTACTTTTTAATCAGTGATAATGTCGATACATTGACAGGGCTTAGACTTGCCGGTGTAGAGGGCGTTGTGGTTCATAGTAAAGACGAGGTCGAAAAGGCATTAAGTGATGTTTTTAAGCGTGATGACATTGGACTTGTTATGATAACCGGCCTTTTGGTACAGCAAAACCGTGATGTTGTTTTTGAATATAAGCTAAATAGGCGTACTCCGCTTATTGTAGAAATCCCCGACCGTCACCATGGTAACGAGGCAGGCGAGGCAATTAAGAAATATATATACGAAGTTGTAGGTATTAAGGTTTAGTATGCAAAGTTTAAATCAGGCCACCGGTTCAAGATTCGAGCAGTCGGTTTTAGCTGCTGCCGAAAAAAATGCCAAGGAGATAATGCTAAAAGCGCAAAAGTACCGTAGTGATACACTAAGGGGTATCAATATGGTTCAAACGTCGGAGCTTAATCGCCGTACCGATGCGATAAAAGAAAAAAATGATCGCAGGGTTGCAAAGGAAGAGCAAGACTCAAGACGCAAGCTTCTTATCTACCGTGACGAGCTTACAAAAAATATGTTTTGTAATATCGAAAAGAAGTTAATAGAGCTTTCAAGCAGCGAAAATTACAGAAAAAAAATGTCCAAACGCCTAACAAAGCTTAACGATAGGATATACCAATCCATCGATTATGGCCAGGTGACACAGCTGTTAATAAACGAGTCCGATAAGGATTATTTTGAAAAGCTATTCGGCAACGATCATTCTCCGGAGGTTGTAGTATCAAAGGAGATACGTCTTGGCGGTTTTATACTTAATATAGACCGCACCCTGTTCGACTACACGTTGGACAGTGCGTTGGAGCTTGCCAAAGAAAAATTTTATAACAACAACGATTTTGTGATAGAATAGGAAGTTTATGAGAGATACTGTTTATTCGGTAAACGGGCCGGTTGTAACCGTTCCCGGCAGTAACAGCTTTAACATGTTGGAACGTGTCGAGGTTGGCAATGCAAAGCTTGTGGGCGAGGTTATCACCGTCACCGACAGCCGCACAACTATACAGGTATACGAGAGTACCGCCGGAATGAAGGTGGGTGAGCCGGTTCTATCTACCGGTGCGCCACTATCAGCCGAGCTTGGCCCCGGACTTATCTCTAATATATTTGATGGAATATTGCGCCCACTTCCCCAGCTTGAAAAGTTAAGCGGAAGTTTTATATCAACAGGTATCGAGGCTGTAAGCCTTGACAGGGAGCGCCGCTGGGATGTTACCCTTAAGGTTACCGATGGCGATACCGTAGCGGGTGGGCATGTATTCGCCACCTGCCCCGAAACACCGGCAATAGAGCACCGTAGCATGGTACCGCCAAAACTTTGTGGCGTAGTAACCGAAGTTGTGCCAAACGGTAGCTACACGGTGGACGATACCCTTTGTGTATTAACTGACGAGGATGGTGTTCGCCATAACCTTACATTAAAGCAGTACTGGCCAATAAGAAGGCCTCGACCTGTCGCTAAAAGAGAGAATATTTCACGCCCACTTATAACGGGGCAACGTGTTGTTGATTCACTTTTCCCGATAGCAAAGGGTGGAACTGCTGCAATACCCGGTGGATTTGGTACCGGTAAAACTATGACACAGCACCAGCTTGCAAAGTGGTGTGATGCCGATATTATTGTATATATCGGTTGCGGTGAGCGTGGAAACGAGATGACACAGGTTTTAGAGGAATTCGGTGAGCTTATCGACCCAAAAACCGGCCGTCCCATGACCGACAGAACCATACTTATAGCCAACACATCCAACATGCCGGTTGCGGCACGTGAGGCATCTATATACACCGGTGTTACCCTTGCGGAATACTACCGTGATATGGGCTATGATGTTGCCATGATGGCCGATTCTACAAGTCGCTGGGCGGAGGCACTGCGTGAGATCTCCGGACGATTGGAGGAGATGCCGGCAGAGGAGGGCTATCCTGCCTACCTGCCATCCAGACTTGCCGAGTTTTATGAACGTGCCGGCTGTTGTAAGACACTTGGTGATAGTAAAGGAAGTATTACAATTATCGGTGCGGTGTCGCCACAGGGTAACGATTTCTCTGAGCCGGTAACACAAAACACAAAGCGTTTTGTGCGATGTTTCCTTGCACTTGATAAATCACTTGCCTATGCAAGGCACTATCCTGCAATAAACTGGAACGATTCCTATAGCGAGTATTATTCTGACCTTAACGACTTTTATTCTACCGAGATTGGAGAGGATTTTACAAACCTACGTAGCCGTATGGTTGCACTGCTTGGTGAGGAAAGCAAGCTAATGGAGATAGTAAAGCTTGTAGGTAGCGATGTTTTACCGGATAGTCAAAAGGTTACACTTGAGGTATCGGCTGCTATCAGGACAGGGTTTTTACAGCAGAATGCCTACCATAAAGATGATACCTACGTTCCACTTACAAAACAGCGCAAAATGATGCAGGTTATACTTCACCTTTACGATTGTGCCTGTGACCTTGTTGAGGAAAACATACCGTTTAGTGAGCTTAGGGAAAGCGGTATATTTGACCGTATTAACCGTATTAAATATGATGTGCCTAACGATAAATTAGATATGCTTGATGGCTATATCGAGGATATTGACAAGATTGTTGTACGACTTAAAACAACGATAAGATAGGCTTTAATAACCACTTTATAGATAAAGAAACTCCGAGACCATTTTAATGGCAGGACGGAAAGGGAAGACATTATATGATAGAATATGTCGGATTAAACGAACTTAGTGGGCCCATTGTGGTACTGGACGGCGTAGAGGGTGTCTCGTTCGAGGAGCTGGTGGAGATACGCACCGGTAAGGACGAGGTAAGGCTTGGACGTGTAGTTGCCCTAGAGGGCGAGCGTGCCGTTATACAGGTGTTTTCCGGCACAACCGGCATGGGGTTATCCGGCTCCAGAACACGTTTTACCGGTCATCCACTTGAAATACAGCTCTCGCCCGAGATGGTGGGAAGAATTTTCAGTGGTGCCGGCAAACCTATAGATGGCCTTGGCCCTGTTTTTGGCGGTAAACCGGCCGATATTAACGGCAGCCCCATAAACCCAGTAAGTAGAGCATACCCAGCAAACACCATTACAACCGGTGTTACCGGAATCGACACACTTATTACCCTAATACGTGGGCAGAAGTTGCCGATATTCTCCGGTAGTGGCATGAAGCATAACGATCTTGCTGCACAGGTTGTTCGCCAGGCAAGGATAGAGGGTGAGGGTAACGGTGATTTTGCCGTTGTTTTCTGCGCCATGGGTGTTACAAACGATGTTGCGGAGTTTTTCCGCCGCAGTTTTGAAGAATCCGGTGCACTTTCACGTGTTACCATGTTTATGAACCTATCCAGCGACCCCATTATCGAGCGTATCTTAACGCCACGCTGTGCACTTACAGCGGCAGAATATCTTGCATTCGAGCTTGGCATGCATATATTGGTAGTTCTTACCGATGTTACCAGCTACTGTGAAGCACTACGTGAGTTTAGTAGCAGTAAGGGTGAAATTCCGGGACGTAAAGGATATCCGGGCTACCTATACTCCGACCTTGCATCGCTATATGAAAGAGCAGGTTGTATAAAGGGGCTAGGCGGAAGTGTTACCCAACTACCTATCCTTACAATGCCTAATGATGATATAACCCACCCGATACCCGACCTTACAGGTTATATAACCGAGGGGCAGATAGTTTTAGACAGGTATCTGGATCAGACAGGGGTTTACCCGCCTATATCGGTACTACCATCACTGTCCCGACTTATGAAGGATGGTATAGGTGAAGGATTTACAAGGGAGGATCACCCCGATCTTGCTAACCAGCTGTTTGCATGTTATGCAAGGGTTGCAGATGCAAGGGGACTTGCCTCGGTTATAGGCGAGGAGGAACTTTCCCCCACCGATAAAAGCTACCTTGATTTTGGTAGGCGATTCGAAAAGGAATTTTTGGGGCAATCAACCTACGAAAATCGTACCATTGCACAAAGTCTTGATATCGGATGGGAGCTGTTATCACTTCTTCCGAGAGAGGAGCTTGCAAGGGTTAGCAGTAAGCTGTTAGACAAGTACCATCACTATAAAGGTTAGCGGTAACATTATAAACCGGAAAGGGGGTTAAAACATGGCACAGGATATCTTCCCAACTAAGGGAAATTTAATGATGCTTAAAAAGAACTTATCGCTTGCAAAGCTAGGTTTTGACCTTCTGGATCGCAAGCGGAATGTGCTTATGCGTGAAATGATGAAACGTATCGAAGAGGTTGCAATTATCGAGGCCGACATAAGCACCACATTTGTTGAAGCATATGAGGCACTTCAACGTGCAAATGTTATGCATGGTATCGACGGATTAACTCTTGATTACGTACCAATTGACGATGGATTTCGACAGAGCGGACATAGTATAATGGGGGTCGACCTTCCGACAACCTATAACGAATCTGAACCGCTGATACCCTACTATGGCTTTCATGGTACAAGCCAGGAGTTGGATAATGCTTTTTGCAGCTTTAACCGTGTTAAAGAACTTTCGGCTAAGCTTGCCGGAATAGATAATAGCGTTTATCGATTAGCTGTTGCGATAAGAAAAACTAAAAGACGTGCGAATATGCTGGACAATGTTATGATACCAAGGTTCGACAGCAATATACGCTTTATTCAAGGTGTGTTGGAGGAGCGAGAAAGGGAGGAATTTTCACGTTTAAAGGTGATTAAACGTAAAAAAAGCAGTTAAGCACTGCATTTAAGAGGTGAAATGGTACTTAAAAAAATCGAAATACAAGGCTTTAAATCTTTTCCGGATAGGATAAAGGTTAGCTTTGGGTCGGGTATAACCGCTGTGGTAGGGCCAAACGGTAGTGGTAAAAGTAACATTTCCGATGCGGTGCGCTGGGTAATGGGTGAGACAAGCCCAAAACAGCTGCGTGGCGGCAGTAAGATGGAAGCGGTTATATTTGACGGTGCCAAAAACCGTGGTGCAATGGGTTTTGCATCGGTTAGTCTTACACTGGATAACTCATCTCATCGACTGGATATAGATGCAGATGATGTTACTATAGGACGTAAGGTTTATCGTAGCGGTAACAGCGAATATACTATAAATGGAAAACAGGTCAGATTAAAAGATATATATGAACTACTGCTGGATACCGGTCTTGGGCGTGACGGATACTCCATGATTGGGCAGGGCAGAATTGCCGAAATTGTTTCGGCCCGCTCAGGTGAGCGTAGAGAGATATTTGAGGAGGCAAGCGGAATTGCAAAATACCGCTACCGCCGTAACGAGGCAGAAAAAAAACTTGC
>CAYJKW010000033.1:0-21542 GCA_964370765.1 uncultured Oscillospiraceae bacterium | reverse complement strand
CGATATCCTCTGCCGGCCAAAAATACGGGGTCATCTCGCTCTGTACCGCCGCTACCACCTCGTCTGCCGTGGTGGTTGGCTCTATATTATCCTGTGTTACTATCGGCTGTTCGGGTGTGGGTGTTAAGGTGCAGGTGCTGAAAAGCATGGTAATAAATAATGCGATAAATATCTTTTTCATACTATCACCTATATCCTATTATTCTCCGGTAAGATAATTATCAAATCCTATCGTGTATGCACGCAGTGGATAACCATCATGGTCGAACGATGTGTACGGTATTGCCTGTATACTCCTCGCCGCCGAAAGTTCCCTACCATCATCTAAAGTAATAACGAAAGAAAGCAATCCTGCATTAATTTCATGCTGTTGTTGATATACTTCAATAGCTGTGATTGCTACATTTTGTAGCAGAATAGAACCCTCAAGCTCGCTTTTTAGTTCCAACTTAAGCCTATCGATAGTTGTTGTATATCCCTCACTTTCTACATCCCAGTGCCCATCGGCCGCAAGCATCGGTGCATCCTGAGATGGTGTATATGAGGGGTCTATGGGGGTGCTCTGCATCCTATCGGTATACTCCTGTGCTATTACATTGTAATAGCAATATATTATCGAGCCGGTGGTGTGGTCTATCAAAACTTGATATGCAATATCACTGCTAAAATCAACCTGATATACCACCCAGTAATCCTCATCTACATGCATAAACATCTGTTGGTCCAGCACATCTTTTTCGGCACCATACATGCTTACAAGTATTTCGCCGGCAATATTTGCCGCCTCCTGCGGTGTGATAATAGGGTTTATAGCTTTCTGTTTGGCGGCCTCCTCGTAGAAAGAGTCATAATCTTCCTCTGTGGGTGCTGTTCCCATTGTCCTCTCAAAAAATGTCACAAAGGTTGCATCATCCAGATCTCCGAGCCAGTAGTGGTTAAAATCTAACTCGCTTTGCACCGCCTCTACAACCTCGTCTGCGGTAGTGGTAGGCTCGATATTATCCTGGGTTACTACCGGTTGTTGTGGTTCGGCCTCGGTGCAGGCGGTAAGTGCTAGGGCGGTTACCGCAACTAAAATAGGTAAAATTAATCTTTTCATTACAATCCTCTCTTGTTTTACTGTATGGATATTATCTCACCTTAATATTTTGAAAAAATATCCATAATGTAATCAAGTTGTAAATGTTACGGTAACCTTTGTTCCTTTATTAATCTCTGACTCGTACGCTATTTCGGCATCATGGCTTTTTGCTATCTCGTAGCAAAGTGCTATACCAAGGCCTGCACCTCCGTGCTCCCTACTTCTTGCTTTATCGGGCCGATAGAACTGCTCACCTATATGCTCCAGCTGCTCTGCCGACATTCCACAGCCATTATCGGCAACTATCAGCATAACCTGTCCTGCCTTTTTTTCGGTATACACTCTTACCATATCGCCATCCTTACAGGCTTTAACAGCATTATCCATAAGGTTGATTATCAGGCTCTCGAGTAGAATTGACTCACCCTTTACAAAACTGTCCTCCCTTTTATAGGTTGTTATCCTTACACCGGAAGCCCTGCGTTTACTGGCAACAGCACGATAAGCTTTTAGTATAAGAGAGTTTATCTCAACATCTTCGCGTAGTGCCTTCTCCCCTCTTAGGGATGCCATCTGTAAAAGTGTTGCACACATCTTAGATAGTCGCTGTGACTCCTCTATTATATATTGTAAGGATTCATGCCGCTCCACCTCATCCACAGCAGCAATCTGTAGATATTGTGCATACCCTTCTACCGCAGTGAGTGGGGTTTTTATCTCGTGTGCAAGGGTATCGGCAAGGGTTTGCTTTTCCTCTGCTGTTGCCTGTAACGCAGTTATATTCTGCTCTACATTCTGGGCAAGCGTATTAAAGCTTATTGCAAGGCGCCCGACCTCATCGCCGCCCTTGTAATCACTTCTTGCCGAGTAATCACCCTCGCCGAGTATCTTTGCGACATCTGCAAGTTGTTCCATAGGGCGTGAAAGTTTACGTAGGACAAAATAAAGAATTATTGCAAGAACAAGCACCGCAACAACTGCGATGACTACACTTAGTCGACGTAGTGTTTCGGCACTTTCAAAGTAATCCGACATATTAAAGGCACAGGTTAAAACCATGCTGTCCGGTTGGGGGAGACGTGCGGTAATATATAGGTACGGAATATCGTCTACATATGATAGCATATGCACCCGCTGCCCAACATCGGGAGCATCCACATCCAACGATCCGACCGGAAGGCTATCTCCCCATACCTCGTCATCATTTGTAATTTTAATTAAAACATCGTTACTACGGTAATCCTCAACATAGCTTGCTGCAAGTGCAGGTAGTGCCTCCGGCCGACGCTGTGCTACCGATGCAGCATCGTTAGATAATAGCTGTGCAATATAATGTTGCTCGGCCAACCTTTGCTCGCTCTCGATTGCATAACCACGACTCTCGCTGATAGCTAGCAGCATAATAAAACTTGCAACGATAAATATAGTAAATAGCAATAAGGTAACGCAATAATTTTTTTGCCAAAATTTCATCTAATAAATCCTAACTCAATCTATTTTGAGATGCTTAACACTATACCTTTATCACCCTCTATTCTTACGATTGTTCCGCTTGTCAATATTTCGGTAGCATTAATAGCACTTATAACAACCGGTATTTCAAGTGCTAATCCTGATATAGCTGCGTGCGATGTTAGCCCATGTGCTTCGGCAATAATACCGGAAGCTTTGCGCAGTATCGGCATGATAGAGTTTGATGTTTTAGGAATAACCAAGATATCTCCATCTATAAAGTTAGCCTTCGCCTCCTCCTCGGTCTTGCAAACGCATAGTCTGCCGGTAACATGACCTTTGTTTACCGGCACCCCCTCTACCAATATATTACCGACAAGATGCACCTTCAGCATATTGGTAGTTCCGGATACTCCAAGCGGTATACCGGCGGTTATAACGGCAATGTCACCTGTTGAGACGTAACCCGCCTGCTCGGCTGCATCGACCACATTTTGAAATAGTTGGTCGGTGCTTGTCATCTCGTTTGTCATTATAGGAGTAATTCCCCAAGATAGATTTATCTGGCACATTGTCCTCTCGTCCATACATCCACAAATAATAGGACACGCGGGACGAAATTTAGATATTAGTCTTGCGGTTCTGCCTGTCTTAGATGCGGTGAGAATGGCTACAGCACCAAGATCATGTGCTGTTGTACAGGTTGCATGCGATATGGCAGATGTAACATCGCCACAGGTATCAAAGTTGCGCGTGTTATATCTTGATACATAGTTTATATCCTTTTCGGTAGAACAAGCGATGGTGTTCATTGTTTTAAGTGCCTCTATCGGATAATCACCGGCTGCTGTTTCTCCACTTAACATTATTGCACTGGTCCCATCATATATCGCATTAGCAACATCGGTTGTTTCGGCCCTTGTCGGCCTTGGATTCTTTACCATAGATTCCAACATCTGGGTTGCTGTTACAACCTGTTTACCTGCAGTATATGACTTTTTAATTATCTGCTTTTGTAGCCTTGGTAGCTCCTCTAAGCTTATCTCAACGCCCATGTCCCCTCTTGCTATCATAACAGCATCTGACACCCTAATAATCTCATCGATATTGTCCACACCCTGTGCGTTTTCTATCTTGGACACTATCTTAATTATATCGCCACCATTCTCCTCTAATAGGTGTCGAATTTGGGCAACATCATCCTTAGTGCGTACAAAAGATGCTGCAATAAAATCAAATTCTTCGGCGATGGCAAACTTAATATCCTCTATATCCTTTGCACTTAGATACGGCATAGAAAGATCACATCCCGGCACATTTATCCCTTTATTATTGGATACTTTGCCGCCATTTTGCACCCTACATACTATATTTCCATCTATTATTTCCTCAACAGTCATAGCGATCAAGCCATCATCAATTAGAATACTTGACCCCTTCTCAACATCATCTGCAAGTGATGCAAATGTGATTGCACAGCCTGTCTCGTCTCCGTCTCGGTCATCGGTATACAGGGTAAAAAGTTGATCCTTTTCTAAAACAATGCTTTTATCCTTAAATTTTTTTGTTCTTATTTCGGGGCCCTTTGTATCAAGCAATAAGGCCACCGGCCTATTTAATTCTCTTCTTAACTTTTTAATGATATTGGCACGCCTGCGTTGCTCCTCATGAGATCCGTGTGACATGTTCATCCTTGCAACGTCCATGCCGTTAACGACAAGTTCTCTCATCATCTCCTCGGTATCGGTCGAGGGTCCAAGCGTACAGATAATCTTGGTTTTTCTCAGATATGCTTTTTTATTCATAATCTTAATTCCTGTATTATTATCCTATTTTAATTATATACCTTATTTTATGCTTTTTCAATACATAAAAGCCACAGGAAAACCTGTGGCTTTTTTATATTTATTTGTTTTTGTTTGCTCTCATCCTTGCGTTATGGTCCAACAGTTGTTTTCTTATACGCATGCTTTTTGGAGTAACCTCTAAAATTTCATCACTTTTTAAAAATTCAAGGCACTCTTCAAGGCTCATATTCCTTGGTGGTGTTAACTTCATCGAGTCATCACTTCCTGATGCACGGATATTGGTCATCTGCTTTCTTTTGCATACATTAACAACCATATCGTCAGATTTAGGACTTACACCCACTACCATCCCGGCATAAACCGGCGTGCCGGGTGAAATAAACAGCGAACCACGCTCCTCGGCATTATAAAGTCCGTATGTTACCGCTTCTCCTGTTTCATGTGCTATCAATGAGCCACTGTTGTTAGAGAATATATCACCACGGTAATCATCATACCCATCAAACAAGGTATTTAGTATTCCCTCACCCTTTGTATCGGTTAGAAACTCACTTCGATATCCAAAAAGACCTCTTGCCGGAATTCTAAACTCAAGTCGGGTTCTGCTACCCACCGGCATCATCTGTAAAAGGTCACCCTTTCTTGCAGGTAATTTTTCCATAACACTACCTACATTTTCCTGAGGAACATCTATAACTACATACTCGAACGGCTCTTTTCTAACACCATCCTCCTCGCGATAAAGCACACGTGGGGGTGAAACCGAAAACTCAAATCCTTCACGACGCATAGTCTCGATCAATATCGAAAGATGCATTTCACCACGGCCAAGCACCTGAAAACTATCGCTACGCTCACCATCTTCTACCCTAAGTGCAACATCACGAAGCAGTTCCTTATGCAACCTATCCCTAATCTGACGGGAGGTAACAAACTTACCCTCTTTCCCGGCAAAAGGAGAATCGTTAACAGCAAATGTCATCTCAACTGTCGGCTCATTAATCTTAAGGAAAGGCAGTGCTTTGCCACCTTCCAGCGCGGTTATTGTGTTACCGATATTAGCATTTTCTATGCCGGCAACAGCAATAATATCTCCGGCAGATGCCGAACTACACTGTACACGTGATACACCCTCATAGCTGAATAGTGAGCTTATCCTACCCTTTTGTTGTAGGTCTTCGTTATGGTAGTCGCATAGTAATACCGAGTCGTTTGTCATAATACGTCCGTTTTCAACTCTTCCAACGGCTATACGCCCTACATACTCGTTGTATTCAATACTGGATACGATCATCGAGAACGGTGCATCTTGATCACCCTCCGGCGGGTTAGTATATTCTAGTATTGTATCAAGCAGCGGAATAAGGTCGGTTCCTTCAACATCGGGTGAATAGCTGGCTGTTCCGTTTCTGCCACTACAAAATACCGTTGGGCTATCCAGCTGTTGATCACTAGCGCCAAGATCCATTAATAGTAGCAGTATCTCGTCGACAACCTCTTTAATACGTGCATCTGGACGGTCAATCTTGTTAACTACTATAATTACCGATAATTCCTGTGCAAGCGCCTTTTGTAGAACAAACCTTGTCTGTGGCATTGGGCCTTCTGCAGCATCTACAAGTAACAAAACACCACTAACCATCTTTAACACACGCTCAACCTCGCCTCCAAAGTCGGCATGTCCGGGGGTATCTATAAGATTAATTTTTACATCTTTATATATTGCACCGGCATTTTTTGCAAGTATTGTAATGCCACGTTCCCTCTCTATGTCACCACTGTCCATAACACGTTCGGCAACCTGCTCATTTTCCCTAAACACACCTGCGGTGCGTAGCATACCATCAACAAGTGTTGTCTTGCCATGGTCAACGTGTGCAATTATTGCAATATTTCTAAGATCTTCTCTTTTCATCTAATTCCTTTCAAGCTTTTATAACTAAATAATTATACTATAATTACACCATCTATGTCAAATAATCGTTACATGCTTTTTTAATGTTCGGATTGTTAAGCTGATATCAGCCTAATATACACATTGCAAAACATAAATCTTTGTGATAAAATAAGGTATCTATCCATTCAATTTAAAGGAAAACCCGATTCAAATGAACAAGTTTATTTTATTACTAGCAGTTTTAACCTCCCTAATATTATCTGGTTGCAATATGCTCCCACCAGAAGATACTCAGGATAATTCTCAAAACGATTCGTTACAAGGAGCATTAGGCGATGCACTAGCTGGAGCATTAGAGGAAGATTCCTCACAGGGCACTGAATATACTGTGGTTAACGAAGGGCGATTTAACTTTAGCGTACCAACTGACTATACCAGTAGCGATATTGCAAATGTTTTCATGTCATCTGACGGCACACTTTTCATGGGAATTAACGCCGTATCATCTATCGGCTCCGAGGAACCTGACTCAGTATACTTATCAATTTTAGATCTTTATAAGGACTCCGGCACCATAACAGACAGTGCAGCTGAACTTAAAGACTTTGTCTCGATTGACGGTACCGAGTGTAGATACGGGTATGCAAAAATTGCAATGAATGATACTAGCTACAGCTATATAGGGATTATAGTAGCACCGAACAAAAATTTGCTTATATCAATAATGGCCCAGTCACTAAGCGAAGACGATCTATCAAGTGATATTATGGATCAGCTACGTGACAGCATCGAGTTTACAGTATCAACAGGCGATGAGCTTACCGGAAACACTATTGTAAATGCAAACGATGGTTCAGAACTTGTTTTAAATTCTGATGGAACATACAACTATTATCAAACCGAGTCTGCACACGATGATAACTACTATAGCGGCAGCTATGAGGTATATTATGGTAATGATGCATTTGAAAAACTTGTATCGATGACAGAGTACGGATATACCGAAGACGAGCTAACAGCCGCCCTAAAGAACGGCATGAACGGATATACTTTGATGTCCGATAACAGCAGATTAACATTTGATGATGAGGGTAATATTGCGGCAGCCGAAGCGGGATCACATCATATATCCTTAGACAGTTTTCATCTTTTAATTCTAACACATAAAGCCTCCGTTATAGGTGGAGTAGAGGAGCCGCTCGATAACGTTGCTGTTCCATTTTTAGGTTACTATATGCCTGAACTTAGTGGCTTTGACAGCTTAAACCTAAATACCGTAACCTCCCAGTTTTGGGAAATGAGATAGCGACATCTCCCTTCCACCAAAGAAATAAATCGGCACTGCCTAACAATAGGTGGTGCCGATTTATTGTAATTATATTAATCTATAGTGGTATATCTGCTTGTTTATTAACTTTGCAACATTCCGCTGTGTTTTATCCATTTTGCAACCGATATTTAAGTTCAGCAATCTGAAGATCGGTTATATTATCTATATCCTGTATCTGTGTTTCTTCAACAATGATTGGTTTGGTCCGTGATAGCACAAGTGCCTTTTCGGTTAAAAAATCCACCGTATTTAAAAAATAGAATTGACCGCTATCGTGATACATCGGTTCCAAATCCTGACTTCGGGTAAACTCGTGCTCCTTATTTATAAAGGAGGTAAACCCATTCTCGCCTATCCTTAGCCCACGCTGTGGTGGAAAAGAGAACTTAACTATCGGAAAAACACTGTTTGCCTCACCCGATGTGAGGAATCCTTTGGCTGTTTTTAGTATCTGTTCCGTCACAAAGACCGCCGTTGGATAGATGCAGCATACAAAATCATAGTGCTTGCCTTGTTTTTCATACTCGGCGATAACCTCTAATACAACATCGGTAGTTGTTGCAAAGTCATCTGAGTTTTTTTCACTGCGTAAAAACGGTATGTCGGCCCCATAACCCTTTGCTATCTCGGCAATCTTTGCATCATCGGTAGATACCATTATATCGGTGAACAAACCGCTGTTTTTTGCAACAGTTATTGGGTATGATATTATCGGCTTTGCGCAAAAATCAGTAATGTTTTTATTCTTAATCCTTTTGCTACCGCCCCTTGCCGGTATAAGTGCAAGTATATTCATTATCTGCCTTTCCCGTTGTACTCGTCCTTTAGTATTGACATCATTCTGGAGTTATGCCACTTACCATCATGAAAATAATTATCCCTTAATAGGCCGTCCTGCTTTAGCCCTATCTCACTATATAGTTTGAACTTAGGCGTATCAAACTCATAAATCTCTGTCCATATTTTATGTAGGTTAAGCTCTTTAAAAGCATATTTAAAAAGTAGATCACAGCTTTCCTTGGCATAGCCCTTGTCATCTATATATGCATCCTCATGCCCGATATATAGCGATAGGTCGGCGTTTCTATTCACCCAGTTAATATAGCAAAGCCCACAACATCCGATAAGTGTCTGTTTTTCATCGTTAAGAATTATCGAAAACATAAGCGTATTGTTATCATTTACAACATATTTATCAAACCACTGTTTTTGGTTTTGCAGGTTAAGCTCCCTATGCTCCCTAAAATATTTACGAAAATCAGGGTTGTTTCGCCATGCGAGTAACGCTGGAAGGTCATCTTCGCATACTGCACGTAGCGTAATAAACTCACCTTTATACATCTATACATCCTCCCTTTTTAGCATCTCGCCCTCTGCAATATCTCTACTAGCTGCCCTACCTATAACATCAGAAATTTCGTAAGGCTCAAACCCCTTATCACTCCTTGGGCGTAGCGGCTCCAACATATCGGCGGCAATAATATCACCTTTTTTTAGTTCCCTTGTGGTGTATAATCCCCTTTTTTGAATTATACAGGTTTGTGATTCATTTGCCTCAACCCTCTTAATGCCATCTCCAAGTGCAAAAAACAAATCCTTTGATGCTTTAACCATCTCCTGCCACTCCTGTGCAGTGGTAGAGAATGCATGGTCAGGCCCCACGCGGGAGTTATCATCGGTAAAATGTTTTTCTATCACCCGTGCTCCCAATGCTACCGCACCCAATACCGTTGTGTAGCCTTTTGTGTGATCCGAAAGACCAAGCACTGTATCAGGAAAACTTTCGCTAAAGGTTCTTAAAACATTTAGATTTATATACTTCATATCATCAGGATTTGCGGTGTAGTTAGTGTTACATTGCATTAGTACAACGTTACTATTTGCGGCTTTAACGACAGCTACCGCACGCTCTACTTCCTGCATAGTGGATGCTCCGCAGGCAAGCAATACCGGTTTGTTTTTGGCAGCAATATAGGCAAGCATCTCGTGCCAGCTAATATCACCGGAGCCTATTTTATAGGCATTTACAAAATTATCGGCCCAATCTACACTTCTAAAATCGTAGGGACTAGTCATATATTCTATACCGACTTCATCGCATTTCTTCTTTAAAAGCGGCGACCATTCATCGGCTATCGATGCATCCTCATAGGTTTCGAAAACTGATTTTTGCCAGTTTTTTTGATGACTTAGCTGACCCTGCAGCTCCTCGAATCCCTTTTTGCTTACAATCTTAACCGCCTTAAAATTTTGAAACTTTGCAGCATCTGCCCCTGCCTCTTTTGCAAGTTCTATCAACCGGTAGGCCCTATCTAAATCACCGTCATGGTTTGCCGCAATATCTGCAATAAAGTAGGGAGCATGCTCCACACCTATCTTAACATTGCCTATTGTAATATAGTTTGACATGACTCAACACCCCTTTTTAAGTGACTGTGGATAACCCATTTCGTACAGCTGTTTAAACAGTAACACATCCTGCAACGGCGTATTTATCTCTATGCCAAGGGCCTGCTTTATCTTACTATTATCCAGCCCCATATTTTTTGTCCTTGGTGCTAAAAACTTAAAGTTATCTGAACAGGTGGAGTTAATTATTCCCGGTAGATCAAATGCATCTTGAATGGCAACCCCTAAGTCGTATTTGTTTATCGAGCCGGTACACCCTAGGTTATAAAGGCCACTTAGATCTTTTTCTATCGCAAGCTCTATAACCTCGGCCAGTTTATTTGCAAGAATTGGTGAGAAATATATGTCGTTAAACATATTAAGCTCTTCGTCCGAATTTAAAGACTGCAAAACCCACTCACCAAAGCTATTCTTATCACGGTAGTTATACCCATACATATTGGTGCGTAGAACAAGGCTACCGCTATCCTCCAATACAACCTTCTCTGCCATCAACTTTGTTTTTCCATACACGCTTACCGGCGACGGGGTATCATCCTCGGTGTTAAGTCCCTGTTTTAGACCATCATAGACTGCATCGGTAGAGATAAACACAAACTTAATGTCATATTTACTACATGCCCTACGTAGATTCTCGGTTAGCTGATAGTTGATAAGATCAGCATAGGCGGTCATCTTTTCACAGGTATCCACATTAACAAGCGCAGCACAGTGTAAAAACACATCTATCTTGTTACTGACAAGCATCTCCTCTATTTTATAGGTATTAAGGGCCGAGTCTATCTCCATGGTTACCTTTTCCATGTTAAACACATTTTTATCTACACCAAATATGTTATATCTGTCCCTTAAAAGATATGCACAGTTAGAGCCGAGAAGGCCGGCTATACCGGTTATGAAAATATTTTTCAAAGTATTGTTCCTTTTTTATTTTTATACGGTATAATTATACAAAAATTATATATTAAACACTGATAAATGTCAAATAAAGCTCCGCTACAGGTTGTTTAAGCCGCTTTGGCAGATATCAGCTAGTTACAATATGTTATGCCCCATTTTTTATGAAAACAAACCAGTATATATAGTGTCCTAAAAAATGCCACAAACCAACATTAGGTCTGTGACATTTCTTTTATAATCTTATAATATCAATATATTGGTGCTTTATCCTTACTAAGTTATGATTATTGGTATTCCACAGCTGTTATAAATGATCCATCTGAGCCGTAGTACTCAACTATAATAGATGTCGCATCCGGTACCATATACACTAATGATTCATATAAAGACTGAAAGTACCCTGTAATTTCTGCGGATGGATTTTCAAGCTCTTCAACTGTTGTATCTATATCGCTTATCTCATTAATAAATGTATAAACTACAACAAGTGAATTATCAACCTCGTGTGCCTCAAGTGTTAGAAATTCTGCCTGTGGGTCATCAGCCGGAATAGTAAAAGCTGCCTCGTTGACGGTGATAAAATCGCTTATAGTCATATCGCCAAGAAGCTCAACTCCACCGGTAGTATCAAAAATCCCATAGGTTATTAATTTATCATCAGCATTATAATACTCAACCGTTAATCCAACTGCAGACGGAACAAATACGGCTAGTGCCTCGCTGATGGATGAGTAAATCTCTGCATTGGCTGCGAGGGTCTCATCAATCAGAATTTTTGTTGCCGCCACATCTGTGACTTGTTCTAAAAATTTAAATTGATACATTAATACGCCATCACCATCGGTAATATTTAAGGACATGCCCTCAGCCTCAAGATCCCCTTGCTGATTAATCATATCTTCATAGTTTTCGTCAATAAAATCGCTTATTGTCATTCCGCTATCATCGGTTGACGTTTCATCTGTTGTTTCGTCTTCTGCCATTTCATCTTCGTCATAATCAACATTCATCGTGGTGTCGTCTGAGCAGGCAACCATAAACATTGCCATAACTAGTGCTAAAAGTAGTGTTATTAACTTTTTCACTCTAATCTCCTTTTCTTTTAAATACTAGGTTTATTATATCATATCACTACCATAAAATCAAACAAACTATAATTCATTCACAAAAAAAATTATTATTTTTATGAATCATGACACTCGATTAGTCCAATATTATGTGATAGCTAAATTAAATTTACTACAAAAAAATATTATTGATAATTTTTATAGCTTAGTATAAATTAATGCAAAAAGTAACTACCTATATAATATAGGTAGTTACTTTTTATTAACGCCTGCATATCGGTAGGGATGATATGCCTGCTCAACTTTTTGCTAATCTATATATTAAAAACCGATTGCAATGATTAGCTTCCTACCGCCACTGCACTGTCGGCCTTTTGCTCATTTAATGTAACGCTCAGTATTATAAGCTTCCCGTCACGTTCCATTATTGCCTCAACCGTCTGGCCGGACTCTAATTTTTCCATCTCTGCCAAAAGGTCATCATATGTTGCTATCTCTGCTCCATTGAACTCTACAAAACGGTCTCCTACCTGCATTCCGGCAAGGTGTGCATTGCCGCCCTGTGTAAGGGCCTGTACATAAAGTCCCGCCGTATCTATGCCGTACATCATTGCTGTCATCTCATCCTGTATATCTACAAGGCTAACACCAAGTGTAAATCTGCCCTGCACATAACCCACATCAATAAGATCCTCTATAACATCTATTGCTATGTCCATCGGTATCGCAAAACCAATACCCTCGATTTCCACACCGGATGACTTAGCATTAACTATTGCAACCAGCTCCCCATTTTCGTTGAAAAGTCCACCACCGGAGTTACCGGGGTTAATTGCCGCATTTGTTTGAAGTAGTGTCATCGTCTCCCCCTCGATAGTTATCTCTCGGGATAGTGCGCTAACAATACCATCCGATACCGTACCACCAAACTCGCCCAGCGGATTGCCTATTGCCATAACATAATCACCTACCGCAAGCTCTGAGGAGCTTCCTATTGTAGCCGCATAAAGCCCTGTTGCATCTACCTTTAGTACCGCAAGGTCAGTCTGTTCATCTGTTCCTACAAGCTCCGCCTCATAGCTCTCGCCGCTTATCGTCTTTACCGTTATCTTAGTTGCACCCTCTATTACATGGTTATTGGTTACTATATAACCATCCTCGCTTATTATTACACCGCTACCTGCTCCTGATCCAACATAAGACTGCATAAACTGACCATTTGATACTACCTCGGTGGTAATCTCCACAACAGAGGGCTGTGTCTTTTCTGCAATCTGTGATACCGATAATGCCGACGCATCGTTACCTGTATCGGTGTTTACTGTTGTAGAGTAGTTAAGGCTTTGACTCGGTTCCTGAACAGCTACCGGGTTTAGGTTGTTGTATAATACACTACCTCCAAATCCACCTGCAGTACCCACACAGGCTACAGCTAAAAGTACACAGGCGCCCTTCATTATCTTTTTTCCGGTGCCTTTCTTTTTTGTTTTAACGGCACGCTGCTGACCTACATTTGCTACATATATATTGTTGTCTTTTTGATAATCATCGTAATTCATAAATCTGTTCCTTTTTTCTGTTTATAAAAAATTGGTGGTTTAATCTTTTTCCTTGACTAAAGATTAAACCACCAACCTTAAACTAACTTAAAGTTTTAAATTTATTTTTATTTTTTATTTTTATCGCCAAAAAGCTTCTTTGTAAGCAACTGTGGCAATTTTGATGCCTTATATATACTACTATTTACTACTCTCTCATATTCTTTTTTATACCTTGTAAGGGGATGATGCATCGCCTGCTGTTTTGTACCGTAACATTCCCTAAAGTTATACGGAATGTTACTTCGCACCTTTACAAGCTTCTCGGTAAGGGGGACACATTGTGCACCACGAAGTGCTTTTATCCAAAAATATGGGTTATCTCTTACTATCTGTTCGTCTGCAATATTTTGTTTTAACAGATCGGTTTTAAACATCACCGCCGGCAGGCATATATTTGCAACCGCAAGGGTAGCCGGAGGAATCACCCCCACGAACCCCGATGGGTCAAAATCCTCCCCATCATCGACCTCTGCGCCACAAAAGCAGGCATCGGCACCACTCTGCCTTATTTTAGACAGCTGTAAATCTATTCGGTCTTCACAATTTAGCTCAAGTGTGGACATAAAAATAATATATTCGCCTACTGCATCCTTAACGCCCTCATTAAACCCACAATGCAGTAGCTGAACATTTGGTTGTTCTTCCCCAACAAAACAGTCTGAAACTATTGTAACATCAATTCCCTTAAACACGCTATAACCCCATTCTATTTGTGTGTTTAGTATATCATAATTAAATATATTGTCAATGCTTGACAAAAATTATGTTTTCATGGTAAAATAATACTACAACTAAATATTGTTTATCAAGAGAGGCAGAGGGACAGGCCCTGTGAAGCCCAACAACCTGCAATTTGCAAGGTGTTAAATCCTGCGGTGTATGCCGAGAGATAAAGTTTTGTGCTGTTTCGGGATATACCAAACAGCATTTATTTTTATATTTAGAAAGGAAAAATAATGAACAGAGAATTTTTTACATCAGAAAGCGTAACAGAAGGACATCCCGATAAAATATGTGATCAAATTTCTGATACAGTTTTAGATGCAATGCTAGCCGGCGACCCTAACAGCCGTGTAGCATGCGAGTGTGCTGTGACTACCGGCATGGTGCTTGTAATGGGCGAGATATCAACCGACACCTATGTTGATATACCAAAGCTGGTACGTGAGACTATAAAAGACATAGGGTATGATCGTTCGGAGTACGGTTTTGACTGCAACACCTGTGCCGTTATAACCTCTATAGATGAGCAATCCGGCGATATAGCAATGGGTGTTGATGTAGGTGGTGCCGGTGATCAGGGAATAATGTTTGGCTATGCCTGTGACGAAACACCGGAGCTAATGCCATTACCGATATCCCTTGCACATAAGCTTACAAAACGCCTATCCGAGGTGCGCCGTGAGGGCTTACTTTCCTATCTTCGTCCCGATGGTAAAAGTCAGGTAACTATAGAGTATGATGACGGTCGACCTACAAGAGTAGAGGCGGTGGTAGTTTCCAGCCAACATAGTGATGATATTAGTACCGAACAGCTACGTGCCGATATAAAGAAGCATGTTATCGATACTATAGTTCCGTCCGAACTGATAGATAGTGAAACAAAGTTTTATATTAATCCTACCGGACGATTTGTTGTGGGTGGACCGCAGGGTGACAGCGGACTTACCGGCAGAAAAATTATTGTAGACACATACGGCGGGTACTCCAGACATGGTGGTGGTGCATTCTCCGGTAAGGATCCCACAAAGGTAGACCGTAGCGCAAGCTATGCGGCACGTTATGTTGCAAAAAATGTTGTGGCAGCCGGACTAGCAACAAAATGCGAAATCCAACTAGCCTATGCTATAGGTGTAGTCCAGCCGGTATCTATCCTTGTAGAGACTTTCGGTACCGAGACTATAGAAAAAGTCAAGATAGAAAAGGCCATACGTGATGTGTTTGACCTATCACCTGACGGTATAATCAAAAGCCTTGATCTACGCAAACCTATCTACCGCAATCTTGCGGCATTCGGGCATATGGGTAGGGAGGATTTAGGTATATCCTTTGAAAAGACAGACCGTGTAGATGCACTTAAAAAGGCCGTTCAATAACATCAAAGTTGAGAGAGTTTATTGCCTATGAGATATGTCAGCGATAGTAGAAAAAGCAAAAAGGAAAAGGGTAAAAATCCGGCTTTACCAAAACCTACCCCAAGCCGTGCAAAGCACCCTGTTCCACCCCCTATCCCCGAAGTATCTGAGCGTGAGGGGGTTAAGGTAAGCATATCTTCAGCCGTTAGATCGGCACAGGTAGGAGCAAAACCACCTAAAAAAAGCAAGGAGCCACGGCAACCTATCGACCCCGAGCAGATAAGCACCATTGCAATTAGGGTGCTTATCTGCTTTGCGGTGGTTGCGGCTATTTCCGGAGTTATGTTTTTGGTGTATTTTTTTGCCTCTCAAAATTCTTCTTTGCAAGATCCTATCGAGAATTTTGAAGGGTATCCGGCACTTGTAGGCGGAATAAATATTAATGAGCCTCCAACAAGTGTAGCATCCCTTTCGCCTCTACTTACCGAGTTAACTACAACGCTGCCGATCACAAATCCACTTACATCGGTTAGTGAGCACTGTAGTAATCCAGATGGTATGCCTACAATCGGCACACCACTACTACCTGATATAGATAAAATAATAGAACTTGATCCTGAATATCTGATAACCCTTACTCCGCTAACATTAAGGCAGAAGATAGAACTGGAGCAGACAGGCACAAAGGTACTGGAGTTTGAGATGCCTACCACCGTTTCCGGCTTTTCTGATCTTGCATCCGAGCTTGCAACGTTATATCTCGGAAAGGATGAAGGTGCAGCAGTAGGCAGTGGAATTTATGGTAGATTTTCTGATTCACTTGCACTTTACAGTACCGCTGTAAACAATGTCACACAGGATAGGCCGAATTTTGTTCTTATGCTGGACATTAGCGGGTTTTCTGCCACAAGTGACACAATCGAAGCGCAGATATTTTCATCCATACTGGGTCAACCTGCCGTTACCGGTGAGAGTTACGGCACAACATTGGAGCAGGTTATTGATTCAGATCCTGAGGTTTTGATACTTCCTAACACCATAACAATGCAAGATTTAGCCGGCACCGGTCTTGATACCGGCACTGCCGCACAAAACTCTAATATATATTTTATTGATATGACAAATCTTGAAAAGTATAAACCGGCATTACTATTTGACCTTGCGCGGATAGCAAACTCGGTCTATCCCGAACTTGAACTTGGTGATTAAAAATTTAAAAGTGCAGTTGCAAACCTTTTAAAGGCTGCATTAAATGTTATCTCCCCATAGCTTTGCGCTGCCACAATATTGTAGATACCCACTTCACTTTCGCCGGAATACAGTGTTACGGTACCTATTGTGTCCCCTTGCGCTACCGGTGCAGTTAAATTTTCGGGAAGCGTTATAACCTCGGTCAATTCCGGACTTTGGTTTTTTTGTAGTAATAGCTTTTCAGGCATATTATAGCTTAACTCTACTGCCTGCTCTAAACCTTTGTTTAAAGGAAGTGTATTTTGAAAATTATCACTTGATGGTATTAAAGCAAGCTGGAAGTTAGCAAATCCAAAATCCATTAGTGTTCTTGCAGCATCAAACCGATCGCTGCTTGTTGCTGCACCTAGCACAACAGCTATTATCGACATGCCGTCCCTTGTTGCTGTAGTTGTTATACATATTCCGGCATTACCGGTAGTGCCGGTTTTTAGCCCTGTTATTCCGGAATAGCTTCTAATAAGCTTATTGGTGTTTACAAGCATTGTCTGCCCATCTCGTAGCGAGTCGGTCCATACTGTTGTGTACTTTACAAGCTCATCATACTTCATTATCTCACGTGACATAAGGGCAACATCGTATGCACTGGAATAGTGACCCTCGGCATCAAGTCCACAGGCATTTATAAAGTTTGTGTTTGTCATCCCAAGCCCAGCCGCACGTCGGTTCATCATATCTACAAAAACCGTTTCACTGCCCGCTACATGCTCGGCAAGTGCAACAGCAGCATCGTTAGCAGAGGATACACATACAGCCCTAAGCATCTCATCAACCGTAAAGCTTTCGGACGGATCTAACCACACCTGACTGCCGCCCATACTTGCCGCATGTTCCGACACCCTTACAAGGTCGGTAAGGGCAATTGTACCTTTGTGTATCTCATCAAACACAAGTAACATCGTCATTACCTTTGTTATGGATGCTATTGCCAATTTCTCATCCATGTTTTGGTTATATAAAATTTCCCCTGTATCGGCTGACATTAACATAGCAGATTTTACCGGTAGCTGTAGATCTACAGTTGCATCAAGTGATACTGCTGCTGGAACCGTTATATCGTTTACCTTGTCGGGGGACTCCATAAATGCAAATGGATTCTGACTAAACACCGTTGTATCGGGATTTGCATTATATACAGATAGGTCGGGCCCTGCAGGCGCCATTACAGGCAACTCCTGCGTATCGTTTACCACAACCTGTACATCCTGTGTTTGTGCCATAACCGAGTCTACTGGAGGTGCTAAAGCTGCACAAACCGGCAAACTACCCAGTACGGCACTAATAAATAGTGCTATAGTGGCACGCAAAAACTTTTTATATCTCATAACTCCTCCGCAGTAATCTATTTTGGTAATATTTATGAAAAAGAATTTAAAAATATACTTTATTACTTTAGGTTGTAAGGTTAATAGCAGAGAAAGCGATGGCCTTTGTGCCCTTTTCTTGCAAAACGGCTATGGTCTTGCAGAACAACCTGAACAGGCAGATATTATATATGTTAACTCCTGCACCGTTACCGCCGATGGTGCAGCAAAAAGCCGTGCAGCGGTTCGCAAAGCAAGGCGTAATGCACCAAATTCAGTAATAGTTATGGGTGGGTGCCTACCACAGACACAGCCGTTACAGTATGATGCCGACATAGTGGTAGGTAATACCGAAAGGTCAGCTGTCTTTGAGTTGTTAGAAGAATATTTTAAAAACCCTACCGCTACCATTGCAGTTGCACCGCACCACAGTGGTGAGCGCTTTGAACCATTACCTGCCGAGGGGGACGGGCATACACGGGCTTTTTTAAAGGTACAGGATGGATGTCCACGTAGCTGTAGCTACTGTATTGTAAGTAAGGCAAGGGGCAACCCACGCTCTGCTAATGAGGCAGAGCTTATTGTAGGAGCCACAAAGCTTGTACAGCAGGGGCACAGTGAGATTGTACTATGCGGTATTAACCTGTCCTACTACGGGTGCGATACCGGCACTAATCTTGCATCGCTTTGTATACAGCTTGAAAAAATTGAAGGACTACAGCGAATACGACTTGGCTCGTTAGAACCCGATATGCTAACAGATCAACTATGTAAATATTTGGCAGAGTGCAAAAAGCTTGCTCCTCACTTTCATCTATCGTTACAGAGTGGCAGTAACAATATTTTAAAGGCTATGAATAGATTTTATAGCCGAGAGGAATATATCGAGATAGTTGAACGGCTAAGAAGATATTTTAACAACCCAAGCTTTACAACCGATATTATGGTAGGTTTTCCCGGCGAAGGTGAGCAGGATTTCGAGGATAGCTGTACTATTATAGAAGAGGTGGGCTTTATAAAGGTTCATATATTTAGATATAGTAAGCGCCCCGGTACTGTAGCAGCCGAACTTTCTAATCAGATTACTGAGGTCGAAAAAAAACAGCGTGCAGCCTTACTAACACAAAGGGCGAAGGCGGTTAATAAAACCATTACAGACAAGCTTTTAAAATTACCCGATAGCTTTATTGCCGAAAAGCAGCTTGCTGACGGTAGCTGGGTAGGAACAACCGGTAGATATATAAGGTGTAGCTCCTGTGATAAAGGGATAAAAAAAGGAGATTTAGTGCCGATAAGCGAGGGATTGTGAGATTAAATTCTCTGTGCAATGCGTTAAGGATAATCTTGTTACGCCCCACTAACCTCTGCCGGCCGTTATATTCCTTAGGCTAGTTTGGCATCTCCTACCCTCCCTTAAACAGCATTATTAAACTATGTGCTAAAATATGTTGATTTTTTCGCAAAATTTGATATAATATTATTAATTAGGCATAAAAGTATATTTTGAGCAGAGGAGTGTTATGGGTGTTTTTGATTCTCTTAAAAAAGCCGTTGTGGAAAGCCTACCCGAGGTAGTTACCAATCCACAGATTAGCGGCCAATCTAACGAGATGCTGTATAAGCATAACAACATTGCCATAGTTAAAGGATCTAAGCTGATTGTCGGCCCATCGCAGGAGGCGCTTTTTGTTCGGGCCGGTATTATAGAGGCGGTTTTCGGGCCAGGTTCTTATGATATGGACACGGCGAATATCCCTATTTTAAAACAGTTTATAAGCCTTGCTTACGGTGGTGATGACCCCAACAGGGCGGAGATATGGTTTGTAAATAAAGCTGTTGTAATGGATGTGGTATGGGGTACACCCTCTCCACTTTCTATGGAGGAGAAAAAATTTGATGTTCCGCTTACCATTAAGGTACGCTGTAACGGCTCTATAAGCCTAAAAATTATTGATTCCAGACAGCTGTTCACCGAGATGGCCGGCCAGGGGCGTGTGTTCACCATAGATAATTTCCGTGAGGCCATGCGTGGAATGATGATATCCCGCCTACAAAAGGTTCTTGGCGAGTATATGCTTACAAATGACGCCAGCTTTGTAACACTACAACAGAGTATATCGGTAATTGAGGCACCACTTAGTAAGCTGATGCAAAAAGAGTTAGATCCTTATGGGCTTTCTATCGAGGGTTGCTATGTAAAGGGCTTTACGGTAGTTGAGGATGATGCCTGGGAACGCTACAAAAGATATGAGGATGAATATTTTAACATACATATAGAGGAACGCCGCCAGCGCAAGCTGAATACGCTGGAGGCCGAGAGGCTTCAACAGCTTGGCACAACATATGATAGAGAGCGCCAGTTTGATGTAATGGACAGGGCGGCCTCTAACAACACAATGGCTGCCATGGCAAGCCCTGTAGGCCTTGGTGTAGGCGTTGTTGCCGGCCAAACAATGGGCGAGAGCTTAAAGGTAATGGCAGGAAGTACCATGCAGGCACCCGAAAAGAAGGAGGAGTTTAGCTGCCCATCCTGCTCCGCTAAATATAGCGGTTCTCCCAAGTTTTGCCCCGAGTGTGGATATATAGTTAAAAAAAGCTGTAAAGACTGCAGTACAGTATTAAATGGCGAAAAATTCTGCCCGGAGTGTGGCAAAAAAATTCTTCTGTGCGGCTCCTGTGGGGCCGACAATGCACTCAATGCCACCGAGTGTGCAAAATGCCAAAAGCCTATGACTACAGTAAAAACCTGTCCGGAGTGTGGCCACACACCCGACAAACCCACAAAGTTTTGCCCCGAGTGTGGAACATCACTTTAACATAAAGAAAGGTTGGTTAAGTTTATGGTTGCTCTTTTAAAAATAGCTATTCGTTTTATTATCTATGTGGTAATTCTATTTCCTCTTGTTTCCGGAATATTTGGTG
Source organism: uncultured Oscillospiraceae bacterium (assembly GCA_964370765.1). Lineage (GTDB taxonomy): Bacteria > Bacillota > Clostridia > Oscillospirales > Ruminococcaceae > CAYJBH01. The sequence continues at coordinate 445 of CAYJKW010000033.1, read as the reverse complement.
GGGAGATAATCGGTAACATTATTGGTTTTATAGTAGTTGCACTAGTGGCCTCGATACTGGAGATTCGCGGAATAATGAGGACACTTATAAACTCGATATTTGGGTTTGCCGGTGGGGTGATGAAGAAAAGCGATAACGCCCTGTCCGAAACGTTGGGATCCACAATAGCACCTGATGAGGCAATTGCCGAGTGCCCTAACTGTGGTTCACAGATTACCCTTAAAAACTCTAGAGGTCGTTGTGATGGCTGTGGTACCGAGCTTTAATAATTAATAAATACAAAGAGGTGAGGTTCGCTGTAACTGCTGCGAACCTCACCTCTTTTGTTACTATAATTAACTACTCTAAATCTTCGTCCGGCTGTTGGCCTTCATGTAGCGCCCATCTACACTGTGTCATCTCAAAATCGGTAAATACAGCATAAAACGCGCCATCTTCCGGGCTA
>CAYJKW010000032.1:0-21558 GCA_964370765.1 uncultured Oscillospiraceae bacterium | reverse complement strand
AATCCGGCACAGGCTCGATAAGGCATATATTAATTAGATATTCTGAATCTAGCGATGAAATTATGGTTTGCATAGTTAGTCGAAACAAGATTAAGCTTTCCAACCTATCTAAGCTATTAGAAAGTAAATTATCAAATCCAATAACATTAATATTAAATATTAACTCAAAACAGACAAATGTTGTTCTTGGACGTAGGAACGATGTTGTGTCTGGTAAAGGGTATATAACGCAACGCCTATTTGATGTTGAATATGATATATCTCCGCACTCGTTTTTTCAGGTTAACACACAGGGCGCACACAAGCTTTATGAAGTTGTTAAAGAGTTTGCACAGCCAAAAAAGACTGATAGGATTTTAGATCTGTACTGTGGTGTTGGAAGTATAGGCATGTCGATCTCGGATAAGGAACAGTACCTGCTTGGTGTCGATATAGTTGAACCTGCAATTGTAGCGGCAATAAAAAATGCAAAACGACATGGTTTTAATAATGCAAAATTCATCACCGGAAATGCTCACACCGGATTAGAGGAGCAAGAACAGGTTGCCGATATTGTTGTTGTTGATCCGCCAAGAAAAGGGCTTGATAGCAAGACACTGGAGTTGCTTTTAAAAAATAAACCTAAAAAGATAGTTATGGTTAGCTGCAATCCTGCAACTGCTGCACGTGATGTATCGTTAATGCTAAAGGATTATAATGTAAAGAAGATTGTAGCGGTTGATATGTTTGCGCGCTGTGCGCATGTTGAGACGGTGGTACTACTTGAATGTAAATAACTGCTTTACTAAAAATGAAAAAAGAATATTGCCATTTAAGCACTTGTTTTTTTAGGTGGATAGGTGTATTATTATAGCCAAAGCAAAATTATGGAGGTGAACAATGAAGATAAGAATCGGAATTTTAGGTTACGGTAACCTTGGACGTGGTGTAGAGTGTGCTGTTAAGCACAATTCGGATATGGAACTTGTAGCTGTGTTCACGAGAAGAGACCCCTCTACCTTAGAATTACTAACTCCCGGTGTTAAGGCTTATCCTATCGATACAGCTATGCAGATGAAAGACGATATTGATGTTATGATTCTTTGTGGTGGAAGTGCAACAGATCTGCCGGTACAAACACCTGAGTTTGCAAAATACTTTAATGTTGTTGATAGCTTTGATACTCACGCAAAGGTAAATGAGCATTTCGAAACAGTAGACGCTGCTGCAAAGATCGGAAATAAAATCGGAATAATATCCGTAGGCTGGGATCCGGGTATGTTTTCGATTAATAGATTATACTCCAATGCAGTAATGCCAACCGGTGTTGACTATACTTTTTGGGGTAAGGGTGTAAGCCAAGGCCACTCTGATGCTATTAGAAGAATAAAAGGTGTGGTTGATGCACGCCAGTATACTATTCCGATTCAATCTGCATTGGACGCCGTGAGAGGTGGCGGTAATCCTACACTTTCCACGCGTGAAAAGCATGTGAGAGAGTGCTTTGTTGTTACTGAGCCTGATGCGGATACATCGGCTATTAAAGAAGAGATAGTTTCAATGCCTAACTATTTTGCTGACTATAATACGACAGTGCACTTTATTTCTATGGAAGAGCTAATGCAAGATCACGCAGGTATTCCACATGGTGGCTTTGTAATTCGTAGTGGAAAAACCGGATTTAATAACGAGAATAGTCATGTTATAGAGTATAGCCTACGCCTTGATTCAAACCCTGAGTTTACATCGAGTGTAATGGTTGCCTATGCAAGAGCAGCTTTTAGATTAAACAGCGATTCCCAAAGTGGTTGTAAGACTGCATTTGATATCCCACCCGCATACCTTTCTATGCACACTAACGAGCAGCTTCGTAAGAACTTGCTTTAATAATTTTAATTTTAAATCCCCTACTCCATTTAAATTCTGTGGACAGGGGATTTATTGTAAAATAAGATCCCAAAATAATTATAACTTTACATTTACACGGTTGTATTGTACAATAATAAAAACGTATTGCTGTTAATGTGTTTTAAAGGTGGTGTAAATGAAGCTAACAAACGATCAATTTTTTCGTTTAATGATGGAGAAAATTAGTATTACTCAGGAGAAAAGTTTTTGTAAAACTGACTTCTTAAAAGAAATGTGTGAGCATTTCGAAATTTCTCACGCATTCATATATAAATCTGGAAGTAAAGGATTATTTACTTTAAGCAATAGCTATTGCCGTTATAATCTTACGCCTATTGAAAGCACCCTGGATTTGAAATCAAATCTATCACCGCTTTCTTTAAGCGAGTTATATACAAGGCATATATTAATAATTTCGGCACAGGACGATAGTGCTGTCCGTACAGAGCTTGAAAAGAATCTACTTGAATTATTTAAGGTAAAGACACTAATCTTAATTCCGATTTTAAATCAGCATAGTGAACTTGCCGGACTAGTTGGTCTTGCTGATAGACGTAGTAGAGTACGAAATAACGAAATTGACATTGAAGCATCATGCACCGTTTTATCCTTACTTGCAAACCATGTAAAGCTTATGATGTTTAAAAAGGGTATTGATAATACCGAAACTGTGTTAAATAATATATTGAACCATGTAGGAATAGATATATATGTTAATGATTACTATAATCATGAAATACTATATGCAAACGAATCAATGGCCAAACCGTATGGTGGCATTGATAATATGACAGGCAAAAAGTGTTACGAATCAATATTTAGTAACAAGACAGAACCCTGTGACTTTTGCCCTCAAACTAAACTACTTGATAAGAATCTAAACCCTACAAAATCCTACACATGGGATTACGAGCGTGCGTTAGATGGCTCATGGTTTAGGGTTATAAGCTCCTCTATGCCATGGACAGATGGTAGGATTGCACACATTGTTGCATCAGTTGATATTACTGAGAGTAAGCGTAATCAGTTGTTAATCGAAAAGCTTGCACAGTTTGATCATCTTACAGGGCTACCTAACAGAAGAAGCCTTCAGGACGATCTGGAAAATTTTATAAATAATAAATCCACCTTTTCTGACAAGTGGTATCTACTGTTTTGTGATCTTGATGGTTTTAAAATGATAAATGATACTCATGGGCACAATGTGGGGGATGAACTGTTAAAGATGATTTCTAATAACCTTAAGCTTTTGCCTGAAAGTACAACCCGTGCATATCGACACGGCGGTGATGAGTTTGTTGTTCTTGTGAAGGATGATGGTAATATTAAAAACTTAGATGAGTTTTTAGAGAAGCTATTTATTATATTCTGTAAAAACTACAGCTATGAGGGTATAGATATGTTGTGTGGAAGTAGCATAGGTGTATCACATTTTCCTAAAAGTGCCAAAACAGCTCAGGATATGATATTTTTTGCAGATTCTGCGATGTATGCTGCTAAAAAATCAGGTAAAGGAATTGTAAGGTTTTGCAAGGATGATGCATTTGTTACGTTTGAAGAATATTTTAAGGATAAAGAATGAGCATAGCGTCGATAGTGTTATTAATATTTTTTTCAGCAATAATTTTAATAGTGTTAGCGTTGGGACTAATAGTGTATTCAAAGGTGAAAAATACCTATAATAGTTTTTTTGGTAATGTTCCGGTTAACGAGCTACTTGATATGCGTGAGCAGGAAATGGAAAATACGCAAAAATCTATTGCAGGAATGGAATCATTGGAACGCCCAAAAATTCAATCTGATTTTCCCGATATGTCGATAGACGAACTTAAAAGCCGTGATACAGATGAAATTTACGCATACTATCATGCGCTTAGCACCGGAGATTTTGAGCGTTATCGTGACATGCATCTTTTTAACGATCAGATGAGATCTACTATAACTTCGGCGCAACAAACGGGTTATTCACTTTCTGCAATAAAGGTACATAGGCAATCCATAAGTAGTTATAAAAAGACAGAAAACTCCGCAACTATAAACATTCAAACATCACTTGAAGGGATGAAAAAGACAAAGATATTGGATGATAAAAAAACCCAGCTACGTGTAGAAACGCAGTGGGTATATGTGATTAATTCCGATAATTTCAATAACTCCCTTACCGCTACACTAAACTGCCCTAACTGTGGTGCACCAGTAGCAGATTTAGCTGGAAAGTTTTGTGAACACTGTGGCAGTGATGTAACAATAGATTATAGTAGAAGTTGGCAGCTTAGCTCTATTAAAGAGTGTTAGTAGTCCCTTTACGTTTAGGTTTTGTTAAGTCATAACTGTTTTTTATCATCTGATGAAGGTTGTCTTTGTCTACATCCGAGTTAATGTATACAGTATTCCAATGGGTTTTATTCATGTGATAACCCGGTATAACTCCCTCAAAAATACGGCGTAAAAAATCAGCCTCTATCGGGTCACACTTTAAATTAAGACAGAGTTTTTCTTGCCTGTAAAGCAAAAGCCCAAATATCTTATTATTGCCCCGATGCTTAAGCACCGGGGCATCTTTGCCAAATGGATAATCAAGATAGGTTGAGGGGAAGGAAAGGCAGTAGTCAACCAGTTCCTTTTTTGTCATTATCTTTGCGACCTAAAGAATGTTGGCATAAGCTCTGACATAAGTGATTCAACAGAAACGATTTTATCAATTCTATGCCCATTAGTTCCGGTGAAGAATAAGCCATCTTCATAGTTGCCTTTGACCGCCTCTATCAATGCATTCATAATGCAGTAGGGCGTTTTTTCTATTTTACAGGTTTTTAGGCAGCTCCCGCAACGTTTGGGCGCAATTCTACCCTGTGATTCAAGTTTTTGTATATGTGGTGTATTTATCGCTCTGCCGGGTAATCCGGCTGGACTTGGGACAATAATAATATCACTCTCGTTGCAGTCGATAAACATCTGTTTATATCTATCCGATGCATCACATTCCTCTGTGGCTATAAACCTTGTTCCAACCTGAACTCCGGCAGCACCACAGTTCATAACCCTTGTCACATCATCAGCCGTATAAATTCCACCCGCTGCAAATACCGGTATGCTTCTATTGTATGATTCCTCATATGGTTTAACAGCCGCTACAACCTCCGCTACAATGGTATCAAGCGGTTGGGCGGTATTGTTTAGTATATCATCTTTTTTAAAGCCAAGATGACCGCCGGCTAAAGCTCCCTCTACAACCACGAAATCAGGTGCAACACCATCTCTTTTATCCCATGATTTACAGATAGTACTTATAGCCTTTGCACTACTTACAATAGGTGCAATTAAAACATTACTTCCCTTTGCAAGGGATGGAAGTTCAAGAGGTAGTCCGGCACCGGATATTACGCAATCTATCCCCTCTTTAATTGCAGTAACAACACTTTGCGCATAGTCTGTTGTAGCGACCATTGCATTAATTGCTATTAAGCCCTTACCCTTTGCAATAACTTTTGCTTTTGCTATCTCCTGCTTTAAACCGGTTATATTAGCTTGAGAGATATTTTGCCAAAAATCAGGCTCATTAAACCCAATTCCGGCTGTTGAAATAACACCGATTCCACCAAAACTAGCAACGCTACCGGCAAGATTACCAAGCGAAACACCAACACCCATTCCACCTTGAATAAGTGGTACATCTATAACTCTATTTCCTATATTCATCTATTTTCCTTGTAGCAAAATTAATTAACTGATAATAACACAATAATAATATAATGTCAAATATAATAAGATTATTGAGCCTGTTCTATAATTCCATTTCTATATGCATAAAGCAATAGTTTTAGATTGTTTATTCTGTTTGAAATTGCAAGGCCACTATCGGTGTTTTCTATTGTGATTCTTTGCTTATAATCCTCTACTGTTATGTTTTTAGAATGCATATCGTTATTATCATTAATAACGGCATCAATGCCGGTAAAGGGTTGATGTTCAGATATAAGTAGCTGATAGCTGTTTGAGATAAGCGTATAGCCTGAAATACCGGTTACAGCTTGGTACGCCTTAGATATGCCGCCATCTATAACAAGTAATTTTCCGCCGGCCTTTAATGGTGACTCCCCTTTGGTAATTTTAACAGGTACATGACCGTTTACAATATGTGAACGCCTTGATGTAATATTAAACTCTCGTAGAATAAGCTCCACTGCAGTACGACTTTCAATATTATCATAATAGTGATCTTTAGGTTCTTCCCAGCTGCTTTTATCATCTATAAATGCGCGCTCAAAGGTTGTCATTTTCTTTTTACCGTTTAGCGGAGAGTTTTCGCCACACCATAAAAACCACATGAAATCCATGCCAAATAATTTATCTTTTCCATAACCATAGCCTGCCTGCCTACAAACTTTATCACAAAAATCAAGATAGCTTTTTCCGCTATATTCCTCGTCCTTATACTTGAAGATTGAAAAAGAACCGTCATTATCCATTGGAATGCATCCATGATAAAGCAGATTATCATTATATACACGATACATGCTGCCTTTTTTGAAAAGGAAATCAACATGTTTTTCCAGTGCTTTATTGTTTATAAAAGAATTTTGTAGCTGTTGCATTACCAACTTTTCCCCATCCGTCAACTCGTGAGGGTTTTTTGGGTCTACCGTTGGAAAGTTTGTATCATTAAGCTCGTAGGTTATTCCATCAATTACAACAGTTCCCTTTTCGTAATCTATACTTCTAAGTGCAAGTCGGCTGTCCATATTAAATTCAGGTCTATGTGTTATTATCTGACCTTCAAGCTTTAGCTGGATTATTGTTATTGCCTTATGTACTTTAGTTGCAAGCTCAATGTTACTTAGTTCGATATTGTTTTTTGATGATTCTTTATCATACTTTGGCTTAAAGTGGGTGCAGGGGTCATCCCTATATTGTTCAAGTGCGAATACAGCAAGTGGCCTAATGTTAAGACCGTACCCTTCTTCTAGGCAACTAAAATTATTATACCTTATACTGTTTCTTATTACATTTGCTATAGATGCCCCATGCCCTAAAGATGCTGCCATCCACACAATATCATGGTTACCCCACTGTATATCAATATTTTCAATATTGGAAAGATGGTCCATTACAAGGTGTGCGCCACTTCCCCTATCAAAAATATCTCCGATTATATGTAACCTATCAATTATCATCTTTTGAATAAGTGTGGAAAGCTCTATTATAAAACTATCTGCACGGCCAATATCTATTAATGTATTTAAAATGTTGTCGAAGTACTCCTGCTTATTAATCTCGAAATTATCGGTGTACATTAGCTCATCTATTATATATCTAAAGTCTTCAGGCAGTGCTTTTCTTACCTTTGAGCGTGTATACTTAGATGTTACAACACGGCATACCATAACAAGGCGAATTAAAATAGTACGATACCATTCTTCATCACAATATCCCTTTTGTGCCTGTTCCGATAACTTTTCTACAGGATAGTAAATTAATGTTGCAAGTAAATCTTTTTCTTCATTAGTAATTGATCTTGCAAAACAGCTTTCAATTTTTCTTTTAATTGATCCTGATGCATTTTTTACAATATGTAAAAAAACTTCATATTCTCCGTGAATATCACTTATAAAATGTTCGGTACCTTTGGGAAGATTAAGTATAGCCGAAAGGTTAATTACCTCGGTAGATGCAGCCTGAATAGTTGGATAGTTTTGTGACAAAAGTTGTAGATATTTTAAGTCCTTTAATACATGTTCCGTTGTGTACAAATCCCCTCCTTATTAAATGTTGCTTTATCTATTCTATTGTACAATTAAATTTAAAATATGTAAAGCAGAATAATAAAAACATAATAAAATAGTTGAGAATAAAACTAGGTTGTAAACTCTGTCATATCACTGCGGTATCTTTTGGGTAGATGCGTATTTTGGCAACGGGGATTGTACCGATCTTCGATTGAAACTGTTTTAAAAAAACATCTCCAAAGATCTGCTATTGCTTCCTCTTTTTCATCAACAGATTTTAGCTCTATATCATCAAAAGGCACTATTCCACCCTTACCACCCGAGGCAAGCATTACTTCATTATGTGTTTTGTCTACAATCATTATATGCTCGTTAATAAATCGATTTTTAAAATGAGGCATTATTAACGACAGTACCCTGCAATGTGGATGGATTTCACCTACAAGAACACCACCACGCTGTGTAAACCTTACAAAACCCTTATAGTTATGTGCCTCCATTCTGCAGCGTTGTGCAGCTTTTTGGACGGTAAGGACACAATCTGAAAAAAGGTGTGCAGATGCTGCTGCACCATTTTTAAATCTATAATGTAAAAATTCTAAAATACATAATTCTTTTGATTTTAGGTCGGAAAGAAAACACTGTAGTACGAGTTCGTGTATTTTCATAGAAAGCGTATTTACAATTCCACGATATACCCTATCTGCATGCTCTTTGTTATAAAATATCTCAATTGATTCATATAAACTGTTTTGATCGTTATCATAGTTATAGATATCCATCGGAATTTCCTTATGTGAAAAACTGTAAAATACACAACAATATAAACCCTCAATCGTACCATCATAAAGATAGTTTACAGCTGACCGCTTAAGCATTTTACCGTATCCTCCATCGAAATAGTATCAAACATTGATAGCTGCTCATATCTATCGTCCGCAGTTGCTCCATCCATCAAACACTTAACTAGTGATGTTGACTCCATAATTCTAAGTGCATTCATACCACGTCCGGAACAAGTTATGAAATATTGTGCCCTTTTAAGGACGATGCCCATCTTCTTTAAATTCTCAAATGTAAGGTTAGCATAGCGCCTTGCTACAACAATTCTGCGTGCCCCCCTTACCCCTATTCCAGGCACTCTTAGAAGAGTATAGTAATCAGCTTTGTTAATCTCAACCGGAAACCTGTCAAGGTTGTTTAATGCCCAGTTACATTTGGGGTCTACAAACTGATTAAACGTATCATTCTCTTCGTTAAGTATTTCATCAGCGTCAAAGCCGTAGAACCGTAACAACCAATCAGCCTGATATAACCTGTGTTCACGCAGTAGCGGTGGCTTTGTGTCGGTAGAAGGAAGGTTTCTTGTAGAGTTTACCGGTAGATAGGCGGAGTAAAACACCCTTTTTAGGCTATACTTTTTATATAACCCTGCAGTTAACTTTAAGATCTGATAGTCGGATTCATCACTTGCGCCTACGATCATCTGGGTGCTTTGGCCGGCGGGTGCAAACTTAGGTGCATTATTATATTTTATCAAATCAGTACTGTTTTGCTTTATGCCATTAGATATGAGCCCCATCGGCCTTAGTATACTCTCTCTTTTTTTCTCGGGGGCAAGGCGTATTAGACTGCGCTCCGATGGAAGCTCAATATTAATGCTTATCCTATCGGCAAGTGTTGCCAACCTTGATATTAGCACACTGTCGGCATTCGGAATTGCCTTAACATGAATATAGCCATTAAAACGATATTCATGTCGTAATAGCCTTAATGTTTCAATCATTAATTCAGCTGTATAATCAGGGTTTTTTACGATACCGGAGCTTAAAAACAAGCCCTCTATATAGTTGCGGCGATAAAACTCGATAGTAAGTGTTGCAAGCTCTTGTGATGTGAATGTTGATCTTTGTGTATCGTTACTGCGTCGGTTTACACAATATTCACAGTCGTAGATACAAGCATTGCTTTGTAATACCTTTAATAAAGATATACAGCGACCGTCTGAAGAGAATGAGTGGCAGATGCCGCAGGACGAGGTATTACCAATTCCACTCCCTGTAGATTTGCGATCTACCCCACTTGATGTACATGCCGCATCATATTTTGCAGCATCGGCTAATATATTTAATTTTTCCATCATATCCATAGCAGCACCTATAAGCATCATTTACTATTAACAGTATAACATTAATAGTGAAGTTTATCAAGTGTAAGTTCATATAATTCACTATAAATATGAATTGGAGGCCTGCTTGAATATTTAGCGTTGATAATTTGCAATAAGTATGATACTATATATAGTATATAATTTTAAACAAAACATAATATTGAGGATAGATGATAAAATATAGTGTAAAAAGACCTTATACAATTTTTGTAGGCATAATGTTGATAATTGTACTTGGTGTGGTTTCCTTTTTGGGGTTAAACACCGACCTATTGCCTTCCATGGATCTCCCCTATGTTATTGTACAGACGACCTACCCCGGTGCAAGTCCGGAGAAGGTTGAAACCACGGTGACAAGACCTATTGAGCAGGCCGTTGCTACGGTAAGCGGGTTAGAAAATTTAACCAGTATATCATCAGAAAATGTAAGTATAGTTATAATGGAGTTTAACGATGCCGTTAATATGGACTCCATAATGATTGACTTAAGCAGTAATCTTGATATGGTTTCAGGCTATTTTGATGATACCGTATCGCCACCAATGTTGATAAAAATTAACCCTGATTCGTTGCCGATACAGATGTTTACCGTCAACTATGACGGTATGGACATTAAAGAGCTTACAACCTACATGGAGGATGAGCTTCAGCCCTTACTTGAACGAGTTGAAGGCGTTGCAACGGTAGATATTTCCGGACTGGTAGAGGACCGCATAGAAATACAGCTAAACCAAACAAAGATTGACACGATAAACAACAAAATACTTGAGATTATAGATAGCGATTTGTATGAAGCAAAGATAGAGCTTGAGGATGCAAAATCGGAAATCAATAGCGGTATAGCAGAGCTTGATAACTCCAAAGATGAGGCGATAGCAGGTCTTGCCACGGCATCGGCCGAGCTTGATGCCGGCATTGCACAGGCTCAGGCAATGGCCTCTGAAAAAGCATCACTTGAGGCAAGTCTTAATATAAAAAAAGGTCAGCTTGCACTAGCAAGCGCAAAGTATGAAATCGCTTTAGCAATCGAGATGTTTGCACCACTGCCGGATGCTTTAAATTCACTTACAATAAATGATATAATACTAACCTTAACTGACCCGATACAGATCGGTGCATTAAATCAGATGATAGCCTCCGGCATTGTTTCGGGAACTGATACGCTAGGCGATATTAAGGCTATGTTGCAATCCAGCATGGCGGAAATAAATAGCCAGCTTGCACAGGTTGCAGCACCTCCTGCAATTATTAATTCATCTGATTCATCCTTTTTAAATACACAGATAGCTACCCTTACTCAGGAGGAGACGAGCCTTACCCAGCGTATTTCCGAGGCCGGACTTATGCAACAGCAGCTTGAAAGTGCTGTTTCTGAGCTTAAAACGGTTTATGCCGAGATGGAGGAAAACAAGCTTATCGTAACATCCGAGCTTGCTGTAACCGAAGCCGAGCTTAATGCACTTTCTTCTGAAATTGAACAAGGATTAACCGAGTTTGAAGATGCACGTGATGATGCACTAAAAAATGCAAATATAGATTCCCTTGTTACATTTGATGCACTCTCAGGTATATTAACTGCACAGAATTTTGCTTTCCCCGCAGGTTTTGTGCTTTCTGAAACCGAACAGTTGACTGTAAAGGTTGGCGATCAAATTTCAGATGTTGATGAACTACGGGAATTAACATTGTTAGATATGGGGCTTGATGGTCTTGACCCAATAACCCTTAGTGATGTTGCTGATATAACAATTACCGACAATTCACAGGATAGCTATGTTAGGTTAAATGGCAATCCTGCAATAACTATATCAATTCAAAAATCCAGTGTAGCCTCCACCTCTGCGGTATCAACAAATATGAATAATGCAATTGTAGACCTTACAGAGGCTGATCCAAATCTGCATATAGATATGCTTATGGATCAAGGTATCTATATTGATTTAGTTATAGATAATGTTATGAGTAACCTGATCTATGGCGGTATTATCGCTCTTTTTGTGCTGTTGCTATTTTTAAAGGATATTCGTCCTACCGCTATTATCGGTATGTCTATCCCAATGAGCCTTTTGTTTAGTATAGTATTAATGTATTTTAGCAATGTTACATTAAATATAATTTCGCTATCCGGTCTTGCGCTCGGTGTTGGTATGTTGGTTGACAACAGTATTGTTGTTATAGAGAATATTTATAGATTGCGTAAACTTGGATATAACAGAATAAAAGCCGCAGTTGTTGGTACATCTCAGGTTGGTGGTGCAATATTTGCGTCCACCCTAACCACTGTTTGTGTATTTTTGCCTATTGTATTTACAGATGGAATATCAAGACAGCTATTTACCGATATGGGCTTAACAATTGCATACTCACTTTTTGCAAGCTTAATTGTTGCTATGACTGCTGTTCCGGCAATGTCCGCATCGCTACTAAGAGCCGACGCCCAAAAAGAACATCGACTGTTTGATAACTTCGTAAATTTATACGAAAAGGCACTTAAATTTAACTTAAAATACAAATTTGTTGTAATAATAGCTACTGCGGGATTATTTGCATTTACAATATTCAGCCTTTTTAGCATGCCAATGGAGCTATTTCCGGCAATGGATTCAACCCAGCTACAGATGACGCTTAATATTCCAGACACAGATAGGGATGATCTAATCGATGCCGGTGAGAATATAGGTGAATCGGTTATGGCTATCAATGGAGTTGAAAATGTTAGCATGATGTATAACGATGGAAGTGGATTTACCTCCTCTAAGTCTATAACTTATAATATTGTAATATCGGAGGAATCCGGTCTGGTAGGTAGTGATATTACCGACGAGATACGCGCGTTAACTAGCGAGTATGAGGAATACATTACATTAAGTACAAGCAATATGGATATGACAGCACTTACAGGCGAGGGCATATCTATAGTAATTAAAGGTAATGAACTTGATAGTTTGCAAGAAATTTCTGCCGATATTGCAGATTCTATATCCGACATTGAAGGTATAGCGGATATATCGGATGGTAACGAGCAACAGCAACAAGAGATGAGAATTTCTGTAGACAGGGATAAGGCGGCAAAATATTCGCTTACAACGGCACAGGTGTTTCAAATTGTTACCGATGCATTAACAGAGGAAACACAGTCTACCATCTTTACATTTGATAGCACCGATATGACATCGTTTATATTACCGACAACCGTTGCGACCGAGATGACACTTGATGATATTGTAGTTGCAACAGATACTGTAGAGGTTGATGATGACGATGAGGAAGCTACACAAGAGGTTGATATTCTTCTATCCGACATTGCTGTTATAAATTATGGTTACTCACCTGCTGCAATTAATCGCGATAATCAATCGCGCGTGCAGACGGTAGCTGTTACTGTGGATGAAGGTTATAATGTAAGTCTTGTATCACGTGATGTGGAGTCTAGACTAGCTAACTATACCCTGCCTGATGGTTATAGTTTAGCATTTACCGGGGAAAACGAGATGATTATGCAGACAATGAATGATCTTGTGTTAATGATACTGCTTGCAATTGTGTTTATTTATCTAATTATGGTATCACAGTTCCAAAGTCTATTGTCACCGTTTATCGTATTATTTACAATTCCACTTGCTTTTACAGGCGGATTACTTGCGTTATTGATTACCGGCCAGGCACTTTCTGTTACATCGATGGTTGGCTTTTTGGTTTTAGCCGGAGTTGTTGTAAACAACGGTATTGTATTTGTTGATTATGTAAATAAACTTCGTGAAGAAGGCAAAACAAAAAAAGAGGCCATAATACAGGCCGGTAGGGATAGAATTAGGCCTATATTAATGACCGCCTTAACAACCATTCTTGCAATGAGTACTATGGCAATAGGTGTGGGTATGGGTGCCGAGATGAGCCAAGGTGTAGCCCTTGTGGCTATCGGTGGTTTATTATACTCTACAGTGTTAACACTGTTTTTAATTCCTGCACTCTATGATATTATCTATCGCCGCAATATTGAAAAGGCTATTGATTTTGAGGAACAGCTTAATAATTAACTAAGCTTATAGTCCCCCCTATTTATTGTACCGGATCTTCTCATCGACTCGCTAACAACATATGAGACTACAGCCGGTACTACTAAGGTTACAACAAATAAACCTAAATAGTTAAATACACTGGGTGTAATTGCAACCTCCCCTACAGACAGTGCCTCGGACGATGGCGATAGCCATCCTGATAGTACACCAATCGGGCCAACAAGACCACAGGTACCCATCCCTGAGGCAATTGGTGCACCGTTCATTCTAAGTCCAAATACAACGGTTGCTACCGGACCATTAATGAGTGATGCTACTACAGGTGGTATCCACAAAAGTGGTTTCTTCATTAAGTTGGGTATCTGTAACATTGATGTACCAAGCCCCTGACTTACAAAGCCACCAAAGCCGTTTTCCCTGTAGGAACAGACGGCAAAGCCAACCATATGTGCACAGCAACCGGCAAACGCTGCTCCCCCTGCTAACCCTACAAGCCCAAGTGCTGCACATATTGCTGCACTACTTATGGGTAGTGTTAAAACTATTCCCATAATGCCCGATATTAGTACCCCCATTATTAAAGGGTGCTGATTTGTTGACCATATTACTGCATTACCAAAATAGCTAGCTATACTACCTATCGTTGGCGCTATTACACCAGCTAGCCATACTCCAGATATAATTGTAACTGCAGGGGTAAGTATAATATCAATTGATGTTCTTTTTGATATCAATTTACCAAAAAACACAGATATAATAACTACAAAGTAAACAGCCAGCGGACCTCCTGCACCACCCATTATATTGGCGGCATGTCCAACCGCAGCAGATGAGAAAAGAACAAATCCTGGTGCCCCTACTGAATATGCTATTGCTACGCCCATTGCTGCACCTTGTACCTCTCGTGCATATACCGCAGTTTCATTAAATAGTTGAATACCGCTTAAATCACCTATTGTGCTAAGTATTGTTCCGATAAGTAACGATGAGAACAACCCTTGAGCCATGCCGGAAAGAGCCTTAACAACAATTCTATCAAAGCTAAATTCTATATTCTGTTTTTTTAAATAACCTGTCATATCTTTATATATTTCTCGGTGAATTCTTCAATCGGCATTGGTTTTGCAAAATAGTATCCTTGCCCCTTGTTGCAGTTTAGTGCTTTTAAAATATCGTATTGCTCTATTACCTCTATTCCCTCTGCAACCGATATTAGATTATCAAGTTCATCGCATAGATTTAGCCCAACCTTAGTTAACGATAATGATTTAGCATCGGTATGAAGATTGTTAACAAGTCCCATGTCTATCTTTATTTCGTCAAAATCCGAAATTTTTAACGTTGAAAGGTTAGAATATCCATTTCCAAAATCGTCAAGTGATATGCTAAATCCTGCACCTTTAATGTTACTAATAATACCGGCTAAAACTTCGTCGTTTGTGCTGCTTATAGTTTCGGTAATCTCTATTACGATAGCAGATCTATCAACCGAGTATCTATCACACAGGTCACAGAACTGTTTAACAACTTTTTTTTCAGATACTGTAATTCGAGAGCAGTTAACCGAAACGGTCATATCCCTATTAAAGCCTGCATCCTTCCACGCTTTTAAATGTTTACAGACAGTTTCAAATACAAATAGATCTATCTTAGAGATTATACCTTCCTTTTCATAAAACGGTAAAAATGCTATAGGTGGCTGAATAGTTCCATCAAAGTTCTTCCTTCTTATCAAAGCCTCTGCACTGTTATAGCACCCTGTTTTCATATCTATCTGTGGTTGTAGATAGACAACAAATTTTTGGTTTTGAATCTCCTTTTCAAGATTTTCTGATAATATTGCTGTATACTTTTGTCCGGCTGCAAATTTTTGATCGCTATCCTGCATATCAAAATTTTTATTCCATGTATACCCTAATGAAACTGTATAATCATCCTCGTTTTTAAATATTTCTTTAAGTCTTTTAATTTCTTCTTCAAAATAATCTTCCGATAGATCTTGTTTTAAAATTACAAATTCATCGCCACCAACCCTATAGATATGCTCGCCAAAGATACCAGTTAAGATATTTGCAACACGTCTAATTACACTATCTCCAAACTGCGTACCTTTTAACTCGTTGATTGATCTAAGTCCTTTAATATCTATATAGGCAACACTTAGTGAATTTAAATCTGTTTTTTCTATCATGAATAGTTCTTTGCGATAGCTGTGCCTGTTCTTAACTCCGGTTAAGATATCGTAATAACTTAATCGGTTCAGCTCTGCTAGTAGTTCTGTTTCATCTAAAAAATTTGCTATAAATCTTGCTACAGAGCGCAGAAGTTCGGTTTTTGTAATGTTTTGTTTAGGGTTATCAACTCCTATAAACCCTGTAAGTTCCCCGTTGGAGTCTCTTATTGGTGCAGTAACAAGTGATTCTATATCCTGTGACGCAAGTATTTCATAATCAGGGGATTCAGGTCCTAGATCATCTTCTACCGAGCTAATATAAAACTCCCCTATCTCATTAAATTTTTCATACCACCCAGAAAGATTTTCTCTTGGTACATTTTGTAATAGCTCAATCTGTGGTTTTGCCCCCGGCGCACACCATTCGAAGGTGTTTCTCAATGTTTCGCCACTTTCAGACATATCAAAAATATAGCTTCTTTCAGCATCATGATATGTTGCGATAATCTCGAGTAGTCTATTAATTGATAGGTGTGGATTTTTTCCTGAATGCAGTGTGTCAACACAGCTAAACAATAATCTTTCTTCTTCAAGTTTTTCTTGTAGCTCAGCCTCAAGAGATTTAACAATTGTAATATCAGTAGCAATCTCAATCCTTACAAGTTTATCGCCATATTGAATCAACTTATCTTTTAATAGATATGTTTTGTTGAATATCGGATTATAATATGTCCACTCATAAAAATCTTCGTCATTTAATTGATCGTTAGTACAAAATTCACAGGGTGAATCTTTTCCCTGTAAAAGCTTATAGCATTTTTTACCCTTCCACTCAGACTCCCTTGGATTTCCAAGAAGTTGTATGGCTGCTTTGTTTAGATATATTAGGCTGTAATCATCTAGATCGGATATATATACTATATCATCTAAGCTGTCCGAAATAAATGCAGACATCTTGTTGTACCCCATCAAGGCTACAATCTCGTTATGCATATTTTCTCCCTGACGCATTAACGAAAGCACCTTGGAGAGGTATTGCATACTGTTTATCTCTTTCTCACTCCAGACTCGTGCCTTTGTGCAGTCGTCAAGACCGAGGAAAAATGTTACATTACCATCCTTTTTTATCTGAGAATGTACAAAAGATTTAATTCCCTGATCGGCCATTATTTTATAAGCTTGAGGGTTTTTTATCATATCGCTTAAATCATTAGAGTATATAACACCGTTCCTTGCGTTGTCAAAAAATTCATCATATAATGGACGCGGTATATCCTGCAGGTTGTCAATCTCAGGATTTACTCCTGCACGACACCACTCAAAGGTATTTGAATAGGTTTCGCCATCATTAAATGTTTCAAAGATGTAGCTTCTATCGGTATTATATTTTTGGCAGATATATTGTAGTGCAAAGTTAATTGAAACAGCGTCACCGTTTCTTTCATATAGGATGTTAAATACCGATGAGATTAAATCATAATCAAAATACGAACTTGCTATCTTATCAGCATTTTCAAGCCTAGTTAGATTTCTCATGGTTCCGTCAATTAATGAATCATTATAAAAGACAAATTGGTTTTTACCAAGAAGTTTAGCTTGATAAAGCGCCTTGTCAGCAGCTTTATAAAGCGTATCGTAGGCTACACCGGCATCTGGATATAATGCAATACCGACACTTCCAGATACAGCATAGTTATTATCTTCGCCGGAATATGTTTTGCAGAATGCGTCTACTATTCTTTGAGCTTTGGTTTTTAGTAGCGTATCACTTGTAATATTCTCTATAAATACGATAAATTCGTCGCCACCAATTCTAGCAATTAAATCTTGGCTTCTAAACGATGATTTTAGGTTATGAGATACCTCTCTTAAAACCTCATCACCAAAGAAATGACCAAGATTATCATTAACTGCCTTAAAATTATCTACATCGACTATAAAAAGAGCATGTGATTTATCTTTTAACTCGATCAATTTTTGTGTGATAAGTTGTTCAGCACTTATCTTATTGTAACATCCGGTTAACAGATCAACCTTTGAGCGCTCCTCCAACATTTTCTGTTCATGAATATCAAGCCCTTTTCCAACAACGAAAACCGGATTATCATTATCATCTGTAATTGTTTGATATATTAACCTAAAGTATTTGTAGCTACTATCCTTTTGTAGGTATCTTATATCTATCGGCTCATATATACCGGCAAGCATGTTTTCTTTCAAACTAATGTATAAATCTATATCATCATTGTGAATCATTCCACGATCAAGCGCAGTACCAAACTGTACAGATATACTTCCGTTATAGCCAAAGTCATTTACAACCTTGCCGTAGTATTGAATTATTGATGTTCTTATATCGAGGGCAAAAAACCATTCTTCCGATAGTTCAGTTAGCTTGTTTAATAATGTTTTATCAGAAATTTTATTTAAGAAATAATTTTTATATTGATTATCTCGTTCACCACCTAAAAATTCTGAGCGTAGATCACGGGTGAATCCGGCAACAAATTCTTCATTATTGTCTGATAATACCTTTTTTAGCGTAATTTCACAAGGAATCTCTTCGCCGTTAATATCACAATGAAGCCAACTGAATTTATTATATCCTGTATTAAACGCACTTGAAATATGTTCATGTGCAAGTTCGTTGCTAAGTCTACCATTAGGTTGGTGTTTTGGCGATAATTTAAAAAAATCGGATAGATATTGTTCCTCATCCTTTACACCAAAAAGAACAACAGCCTGCTTGTTGCATAGAACATTTTCAAATTTTGAATTCCAAAGATTTAAACATAACGGGGCGACATCCATAATCTTTATTAAAGTAGTCAATTCCGTGATAGTTGAATCAGTATAACTAGATGAACCTTTTTCAGTTATAATATTGCGGTTAAAATTACCATCAGCTTCCATCATTGTTTCACTCCCAAACAGTATTTTTACAAACTGTTCCACATTACTAATTGTTCTTTATTATAAATCTTTTTTATGCGTTTTGCAACTATTTATTACGATTTTGACAAAAACTTGTGTGTAAAATTATTATATTTTAAAATCATTTATGCATAATGCAAAAACAAGACCTTGATACATTTACTTTTATGCACTAATATGATAAAATAGTTTAAAGATATAACTTTAGGAGTATTAGTTTGCAGGGGATCCGAATAACAATTTTAGGTACAAGAGGTTCTGTTTCTGTCGAAGGGCCGGAGTATAGTTTTTATGGCGGTGCTACTGCCTGTATATGTGTAGAAATTAATGATAAAGTAGTTGTGTTTGATGGTGGAAGTGGCATTTTGGCATTACCGGAACTGTTAGATGATAAAAAAGAGTTTAATCTATTACTAACGCACTCTCATATAGATCATATAGCGGGGATTACCTGTTGTCCATGTTTTTATAATAAAGATTACAAAATTAATATTTACTCTACATCATTTGACAGCAAAAAAATAAAGGAAAAGATAGATACCTTAATGTCTCCGCCTCTTTGGCCGGTTACCACCGATTCATTTTTAGCCGATGTAAAGTATTTTGATTGTAATAAAAAGTTTAATATAGATAATATAACCATTAGCTGTGAGAAGGCAACACATCCAGGAGGAGCCACAATATTTAGGGTGGATTGTGCTGGTAAAAGTGTTGTTTACGCTACCGACAATGAGCTTAATTCAAATAATTTTGAGATGCTTAAACAATTTGCGCAAAATTGTGATTTACTGCTTTGTGATGGACAATATAGCAAGGATGAACTGACCTTGAAAAAGGGCTTTGGGCATTCCTGTTGGGAAGATGCAGCAAGGGTAGGCGCAGAGTGCAATGCAAAGAGTATCGGGATAATACATCATGATCCATTAAGAACAGACAAGCAGCTTGATTTAATGCAAAACAAACTGCAAAACATATATCCGAATGCATTTTTTGCACACTTTAAGCAGGAGATTATACTGTAATGGATCAGATATCTAAAAAGTTATTAGATGTTAGCTTAGCATTAAGTAACGAAAAAGATGACGAAGCTTTACTTGAGCTTATTCTTACCGAGGCTATGGATATTGCTTGCTGTGATGGTGGAACACTTTACATCAAACAGGACAATCAACTGTTCTTTAGGGTGATGATTACACGCTCACTTGGCGGATTAATGGACTCTGTAACGTTGCCACCGGTAGACCTTGCGGATGGTAACCTGTGTGCAATGTCGCTGATGCAAAAACGAATTATTAATATTTCAAATGTTGCAGAACATGATTCTATTGAGTTTGCCGGCCCTAAAAAATATGATGCCATGACCGGATATAAAACGGTTTCTATGCTTGTTATTCCTATGATGGATAAAGAAAATCATCAAATTGGAGTTTTGCAGCTTATTAATGCTTTGGATATAAATAATAATATTGTTTCCTTTTCAAATGATCATGAGATATATATTTCGGCCCTTACATCACTTGCGGCAACCAGCCTAGTTAAAATGAACCAGGCTAACGAAATAAATGGGCTACTGGATTCGCTAGTGCGCTCATTATCTACTGCGATATATCAGCGCACACCATATAATGTTAACCATACACAGAATATGGTTAGATATGCAAATAAATTTTTGATGTGGTTAAGAAATAATTGCAGTGAATATGCCCTTAGTGAGGATGACGAAAAACAGTTTATTATGAGTGTTTGGCTACATGATGTAGGCAAGCTTACTGTACCACTTGAGGTAATGAATAAAAGCACGAGACTTGGAAATGATCACGAAAAGATTCTTACTAGATTTAAGATAATAGAACTTACAGCAAAGATTAACGAGTTAACTACCGGCGAACCATCGGAACCTATAATTGAAAACCTAACCTTTGCTAAAGATATAATAGCCCAAGCGAACACTGCAGAACTAATATCTGAAAATTTAATCGAGAATATAAAGAAAATCGCAATGCTGACGTATATAGATAGTGAGGGTTGTTTGGTTAACTGGCTAACAGAAAAGGAAACAAATTCACTATGTGTTTTTGCCGGTACCCTTACTGCGCAGGAACGTGAAGTAATGCAAGGGCATGTTGTAATGACAGAAAAAATTTTAGGGCAGGTTAGCTTTGGAAGTAAGTACAACATGGTTTCTAAATGGGCAAGCGAGCACCATGAATTTGTTAACGGTACCGGTTACCCGAATGGACTTAAGAACAAAGAGCTTTGTAAAGAATCTCGTATGCTAACGATACTGGATGTGTTTGATGGACTATCAGCAAAAGATCGTCCTTATAAACCACAGATGCCAATAGAAAAAGTACTTGGAATTATGGGATTAATGGTTGATGAGGGAAAACTTGATCCAATAATTTTTGATATCTTCAAGCAAAGCAAGGTGTGGGAAGGAATTCTGTAATGTTAAGCGATCTGTTTCATAAGTTTAAGGGCAAAAGGCTTTACTTAGGTATTGCCTGTTTATCAATAACAATTGCATCAATTTTTATTATTGTACTCCTGTTGTCAGCTAATAGTTCGGCATCAGTTATGCGACTTGAAAAGGTGGATGGTACCATAACAGTTACCGATGGTAATAATCAATTGATGGATATTGTTGAG
>CAYJKW010000031.1:0-22314 GCA_964370765.1 uncultured Oscillospiraceae bacterium | reverse complement strand
ATGGGGATTCCCCTACTTGCCAGTGTTTTACCGTTAATCGCTGTTTTGTTAGTACAATATATTTATGTAAGACAAAACACAACTTCGTTAAAAACCGTAATTGGCTTTGCACCGGGCTTTGGCAGAAATCCTACCACCCCACTACCACTTTCATTTGCTATCGGTGCGACGCTTTCATTATTTTTTATAATAATCTATATTTTTTGTGTAACAGGGCGTAAACATCTAAAAAACGAGGTGCATTATTCTATATCGCTTATAGCAAGCTTAATTGGTTGGTTTCAGGCATATTTCATCTATCAAGAAGGCGAAACCTCCGGCGATTTTTTTTGGGGATATATGCTTGCAATTCATCTTGCAACAATTACGTCACTTTATATGTTATTTAAATACGAAAAAGGTGCAAAGCTATATATAGGACTTTTAATATATGCAATCCAGGTTGTTCAAGGATTGATATATTTTTATAGAACTGCATACAGCTTTACCGGTGGCTTTATTTAAAATTTTTCATATAGAATATAGCTATCTGCTGTTTTTAACGGACTAAAGCCTTTTAAAAACATCAAATCTCTAAAATAATCAGAGTTTTCGGTGATTACATATCTGCTTGCAAACCCGCCCTCTTTTTCTACAACATAGTTAATGGTTACAAGTTGTATTCCGCTGCCAGCGGGTAGATAGTATAGATAGTTAAAATTGGTACTCCCAAGGGTAAACATTACGGTATTATCCCAGTTTACACCTTGTGTATCAACTACATATGCATCGCTTAAAAGCATTGCTTCATCTTCGATTATATTGTTTGATAGTTTATTGGTATCATAGTTTGGTAAGCTGTAGGTATATTCGTTGGTAGGAAGTTGAAACCATGAAAACACAGCAGTTAGCAACAGGGCAGATACAAGTAGCCCTGTTGTTATTTTTGTGCGATTATCATTAATAACTCCAATCGAGAACAATCCTAAAAATATAATAATTGAAATAAGATGCCTTGAGCCTTGGTACGGTGTATAAAGTATAATTAAAGCAAATAGTATTGCGCTGGTAACAACGATAGTTATAATTGCAAGGCAAAAGTCATGATCCTTTTTCTTGTTCTTAACAAAAATAGCAAATACAGTTATAAACAAAAGGAAAAGGGATGTGCAAAAATATATTATTTCTGCCTCTGTTTCATTTTGCATTAAAATTGTATTACTAAAACTTGTAATAATATAATCAGCGATAACGGTGAGGTTATATAAGTTATGAATTATAAAGGAAAAAACACCATCATTAAATAAAATATCCAGCTGACTTACCTGTACTATTTCTACAAAGTAAGGAGCTACTAATAAAGTTGAAGCAGCATAACCTGTAAAAAATAACACTAAAAATATGCTGCAAAAAATTATTGGTAATAGTTTTCTGCCAGATAGTCTAAGATGAAAATATAAAGGAAATAACATAAACGCTGCAAAGTATGGTCGAGATAATGATAAAAATAATATTAATGCATAAAAGAAAACTATTAATATATTATTTGGGTTGTTTTTTTTACAATACTCTATTAAACCGGCAATAATGATTACACCGGCAAAGAATGTTGCCTCTACCATATTTGATAATGTATATCTAATTGCAATGGGCAATGATAGCATTAAAATAAAATATAAAACTGTTTGTTTAATGGTCGGCTTAGCAATTAGATAATATATCAAGCTTGCAGCTGTAACCATTAGAATATTAAACAAATAGATTTTAACAGGAGATAGGCCAAAAATGGCCGATAATGCAACATAAGGTAATAAAATAACCGGGCACCATGCACCAAAAGTACCTACAGTGGCAGTTGATTCGTTGTAACCAAAATATCCTTGTGGTAAACCGTAATGCAGTACCGATTCAATCTGTTTGTAGTATATTACTTCATCGTTCCACTCGCTCGCATAGGGATTAATATCGGTTATACCCAGTCCTTGCAGTGCAGCATATACAATACAGGCTATTAACACTGCCCCGACAAAAACAAAGCCACCTAAAATAAGTAGATAGTTGTTTTTTATCTTATCATTTAAAGTAATAAAATTCATTATAGTTCCTTTTTAAGACAGTATAACAGTAATATACTCGGCCCCTGACAGTATTGATGAAACAGAGGAGACCCACAGCAAAAACACCGTTGCTGATACAACTAAAACCGATAACCAGTGTTTACGGAAAAAGATCAAGATTTTTTTATAGTCAATTATCTGAGTCACATAAAAGTACATCAATAGATGAAGAACTATAAAAAATCTAATCTCTATTGCACCTGCGAGTGTTAAGAAACAGGAACTGATTAATGATAAAATAATAAACCAGTTATTCTTTATAAACCCTTTATCGTTATTTTTTTCTGACCTTGAAATACAGGCTATTGTTGTTATAATCCACAATAGTATATTAACTACAACCCTTAAAGTCTTATTTTCATGCAGATCATTTATATACGCCTCGCTATATATTGGGGTTAGTGCACTTACTATATGGCGCGCATATATTGCAATTATATCTAACGGATAGTCAAACAGCAAATCAAACAGGGTGGTATAGCTAAAGTTTTCTTCTGTTATCCCCTCTTCTTCGATAATTTGCTGTGCAGTTTTATCATAAAATCGTACAGCGGGTGTTCCATAATGTTCAGCTGGGCCAACATAGGTTTCGTACCTAGGAAGGGAAACTCCCCAAAAAACCTGTTGTTCTTGTAGATTTTCGGAGTTAGGATAGTATAGCTCGCTAAACCTTTCGGTAGTAATTCTTGGCGAAATATCGCCAATATGGTTATAGTTAATTATACTTTGCGGAAAAGCAACTATAGCAACACCTAATAGTGTACTTAATAGTATAGCGGCAATCCTAGTAATAAAGTTTTTAATATTCAAGTTTTTGCTTTTTATATCGCCATACCCTTTTTTTATGATAGTAAAAAGCAGATATAATATAATTAATACCGCACTGTAGAAATAAATAGTTCTTGTATTATAGGAAAGATACAATGAAAGTCCGGCAAAGAATGAAAAGCAACTTTTAATAATTATCGGATGGTTTTCTGTAACTTTTTTTGCAAAAAATGTTCCTAATATCAATAAAAGAACTGCAATAAGATCGGATAGTGGGTTAATAATAAAATCAGTCCAAAAAAGAACAACAAAAATTGCTTGAACAGCCGTTGCAATAAAATACTGGATAGTATAAAGCGTAACGTTAAAAATATAAGGTAGTAGATATACGATAGTAACGCTTGTGAAAAGGGCGTGGAAAATATAAAGTATTAAGAAGGGGTCGACTAAAATATATTCAGAGACTATCTGTATTAACAAAAAAAAGGTTGGCAAAAAATATCCCCTAAACGTATATGGGAATTCAGCAATATTAAAGCCCTCTGGTGTACTTAGCGGATAGGCTACCGACCAGTAATATTCCCCATCACCAATTGCAAAAAACTGTGCATTAAAAAATGTGGGGATAAATAGTATTAAAAAAATCCCAAGCAGATGTAAAACGGAGACGATTCTTTTATCTTTAAACATTAAATTACCTTTAATTATTATACTTTCTACCAATATCTGTTGATGCCACGGTATACCCATACACGTTGTTTGCACCACACTGTTTTAGCACACTTGCAATCTCGTTTAATGTGTTGCCGGTTGTAACAACATCATCCACTATAAGTATGTTTTTTCCCTTAACTACCGAAGTGTTTGTACATTTAAATGCCGCTTTTAGGTTTACCCTTCGTTCTTTAAGTTCTAGTTCATGTTGTTTTTTTGTTTGCTTTACCTTTATCATTACATCAGCACGTGGAATGCCTGTTTTTTTTGCAACTGCACAAAGTAGGTTTTCCGATAGACTGTATTTTTTATCGCTAAAATCAGGCACCCTTAACATACAATCTATACTATCAAAAAGATAATCGGGGAAATTATCAGCATAAAGTATGCTTAAAAGTTCGCCATCATTACTATCAGAGTGACGCTTTATTCTTGATATACAACTACGTATACATCCATCATAACTATATAATGATGATATTCCGTTTAACATGTCACTATCTTCCCGTTTTTTTGTTAGTAAACAGGAAGGTAAGCGCAATTCTTCAGGGTTACATTCTGTACACCGAGATAAATATCCTAAAACCTTGTTGCAGAATAGACAACGTTTTGGAAAGAACAGGTTAATTATAGCATCAATTATCTTCACACAAAAACCTCTCTAACATGCTGTAACGTAATGATGATTTATTATCAACTAACATGTCTGCCACGACAGATCTATCTCCAATAGTGACCAAAAGCTCCCTTGCCCTTGTTACTGCGGTGTATAAAAGATTGCGGTAACATAATCTTTTTGGTATGTCGGTAAGAGGAAGTATAACACAGCTAAACTCACTACCCTGGCTTTTATGTACAGTTATTGCATATGCATGCTCAAGCTCAATCAGTTGTTCAGACTCATATCTATACTCACGATCGTCCATTGTAATAGTTATAATGTTTCTACGTTTATCTATTGCAGTTATATACCCTATGTCACCGTTAAAAACACCGCTACCCTCAAAGCCACCATCTTTTGTATATTGTAGGTCATAGTTGTTTTTTGTCTGCATTACCTTGTCGCCTACTCTAAAAATCTTATCTGCAAAAGAAACCTGTTGTTTAGTTTCATCCTCAGGGTTAAGAAGTCCTTGTAAAAGAGGGTTTAACACCTGCGTTCCAAGCGGCCCTACCTTAGTTGCACAAAGCACCTGTATGTCAGACATACTATCATACCCATATTTATTAGGTAAACGAAATGACGAAAGGTCCAGTAATGTTCGTTGCGCCTTATCTCCAAATTGCTCAAGAAAAAAGTAATCCCCTGTTCTGTTGTCGCAGACAGGAAACTCACCCCTTTGAATCCTATGTGCATTGCTTACTATTAGGCTGCTTTGTGACTGCCTAAAAACCTCTTTTAACTCCACCTCCGGTAGCTTATGAGATTCTTTAATGCTTTTTAATATATTCCCAGGGCCTACTGATGGCAGTTGATCGTGATCACCTATCATTATTAATCTAGCATGAGATGGCAACGCCCTTAATAATGAATTAAATAGAAAAATATCTACCATAGACATTTCGTCAACGATAACAACATCTACCTTTAAAGGCTTATTTTCATTGTGTACAAAGGTAATCTCCTCACTGTTGCTAAAGTTAACCTCTAAAAGCCTGTGTATTGTAGTTGCATCGCGACCACATAGCTCGGTCATGCGCTTTGCCGCCCTACCGGTAGGTGCTACCAGTGCTGTTATCTGTGCGGAGTTTTCAAGTAGTGAGATAATAGCTTTAACAGTTGTTGTTTTTCCTGTGCCCGGACCGCCGGTAAGAATAAAAACACCGCAATTAAGTGCACCTTTAATAGCACTTTTTTGTAGTTTTTCATATTCAAAACCATGTAGCTGTTCCAACTGCGCTACTCTTTTATCTAGATCATCTATGTATAATGCCTTACGATGTACCAGATCTAAAAGACGTTTAGCAATCTCGGTCTCTGCCTTATAAAATTCCGGTAGATAGATATAAGATATGTTGTTAACAATAATGTTAACGATTTTCCCGCAATCCTCC
Source organism: uncultured Oscillospiraceae bacterium (assembly GCA_964370765.1). Classification (GTDB taxonomy): domain Bacteria; phylum Bacillota; class Clostridia; order Oscillospirales; family Ruminococcaceae; genus CAYJBH01. The sequence continues at coordinate 16,681 of CAYJKW010000031.1, read as the reverse complement.
TCAAGTCTAAGTATTTGCGCTACTCGTTCATCTTCAACGGCTAAAAAAGCTGACACGGTATCTATTAGCTTTTCTTTAGGTACACAACAATGTCCATTAGAATTATTATGCCTAACAACATGATACAGCCCAGCAACAAGGCGTTCATCACCATATCTATCAAAGCTAAAATCATCTGCAATCTTATCAGCAACAGTAAAATCCATTAATACCGGAGTATTGCAAAGTATATAAGGATTTTGTGCAACAAGATCCGTTACGGTTGCACCGTAGGTATTGTATGCCTGAATTGCGATTGTTGCATTTATTCCGAGTGCGGTAAGCTGTACTATAGCTTCTCTTAATCCAAACTGCCTATTAAATTCATTGCAGATAGACTTTGCCTTTTCAAGATTTATTCCCTTTACCTTTGAAAGCCGCTTAGGATCAGTACAAAGAACCTCAAAGGTTTCATTACCAAATGCCTCGGTAATTCTTCCGGCAAGCACAGGGCCTATACCCCTTATAAGCCCGCCTGAAAGATATAGCCTTATCCCCTCAACATTGGAGGGGAGCTCACTGCTATAGCTCTCAACTGAAAACTGTTTGCCATAGTTTTGATGATGTATAAAATTACCGTCGGCGGTTAATATTTCACCCATACAAAGTAACGGCATACCACCAACAACAGTAAGTACACCGCCACTATAGATAATCTCCGCAATGGTATAACCGTTGTCGGGATTTTGAAAGATAATATTTTGTACCGTTCCCTCAATCCGGGTCGTTTCCATCTTCCTCATTCACATCCTTCATATAGAGATCTATCGACCTGACAATTGTAACTGCAATATGCCATAGCCCAAATAAAAATACTGCACAAAATAATATATGCAATGCCGCCATATGTCACCTATCTGAAAAGTACTATCTCTCCAGAGTATGCAGCGGTTGATTAAAATGCGAAAAATGTTGAATAGGCTTTATATAATGCATAAAGGTCTGATTTTGACAGCACTTCAAACGGCGAGTGCATAGATGCAACAGCTGCACCGATATCCACAGTATCAAACCCCATGTTTCCAAGATATGCAGCAACAGTTCCACCACCGCCTGCATCTACCGCACCAAGCTCTGCAAGTTGGTATGCAGCGCCGCTTTTTTCGATTACCTGTATTGCAAAACTCATTGCCTCTGCGCTTGCATCATTAGTGCCACCCTTGCCGCGGCTACCGGTGTATTTTGTAAGCACTAAGCCTTTGCCAAGAAATGCTGAATTTTGGCGATCAAAAGCAGATGCAAAGCGTCCATCATAAGCAGCTGCAACATCACCCGAAAATACAAAACTATTTTGTACAAGTGCAAGATAGTCCCCCTTAGTCGCAGTAACAAGCGACATCAATACATTTTTAAGGAAATCTCCACCCAGACCTGCAGGACCCACTGAGCCAATCTCCTCTTTATCGGCTAATACCAGTATAGCCGTTTTTGTGGGGTTCTTTTGATCTAATAAAGCCATAAGTCCGGCATAGCTACAGGAGCGGTCATCATGCCCATATCCACCAATCATAGAGCGATCAAAGCCTACATCCCTTGCAAGTATAGCAGGTACAACCTCAAGCTCAGCACGCATAAAGTCTTTTTCGGTCATATTATATTTTTCGTTTAGTAGACGCAATATCGCTAACTTAACAGCTTCTTTTTCATCATCTTCAAAGTCAGGTAGACCACCAACAACAACGGTAAGTTCTTCCCCCTTTAGGCCTTCATCTAATGTTCTTTTGCGTTGCTCATTTGCAAGGTGTGGTAGCAGGTCAAATATAGTAAAGACAGGGTCTTTAGGGTCTAATCCAACCGATAGTTCTAGTCGGCTACCATCTTTACGATATACAGCACCACAGATAGCAAGAGGTATTGCACCCCACTGATATTTACGAACACCACCATAGTAATGTGTTTTTAGAAATGCATTTCCATCCTGTTCAAAAAGTGGATTTGGTTTAATGTCAAGGCGGGGTACGTCAATATGTGTTGCAATTATATAAGCACCATTTTGTATATCTTCGGTTCCCGCTACAAAAGCTATTACGCCCTTTTCACCGCACTTTACAAAATGTTTATCACCTGCAACAGGCGCAGTGCCCGGAACATACGGTGTAAATCCGGCAGCCGTAAGCATTTCCTCGGCTACAGCAACACACATACGCTCGGTAAAGCCTTTGTTCAAAAAATCGATATATTTTTTTCCAAATGCATCAATTTTTTTTAGGTTGCTCTTGGTAAATTGTTTATAACTATCACCATCAATATATAGGTCTTTAAATTTGTTTTCCTTTTTGTCTTTCATTTTCATTTAATCTCCTAACTGTAAATCTTAATATAGCTTTCGTAGTTTGCATTGATTTTATCCACATAATGATTCATCTGTTCAAACGGGAATTCAACTAAAGTAACACCGTCTGAACTATAAGCTGTATCGGAAAGTAGGTTATCTACAGTCCCCCAGCCACTATGATATGCTGCTGCAGCTGTCGATACATCATAACCATACCTTTCTAGACATCTACTAATGTAGTAACTGCCAAACATAATATTAACCTGTGGATTAAACATATCGTCATAGCTGTACTTGTTTTCTGGGTCTATATTCATCTGTATCCAGTCAAACGTATCCTCTGTTATCTGCATAAGCCCCCTGGCCCCTACATTTGAGACGGCATCGGGATCAAAACCACTTTCTGTTTTAATTACTGCAAAAATTAAATATTTATTTACTGAGTACTCAGATGCTGAATGTTCGACATAGCTTTTATATTCTAAACTATATACATCATGCTCGATATCATTAAGTACATTTGCAGTAAGAGCAATTATCGGGATTAACAGTAACAGCAAAAATACCGGAGCCCACTTTCTGTACCCGTGTGGAATACGTCTTCTTTTTACAGGCTTACCCTTGTTTTTTTTTGATAGCGAAATAATTTTTTTCAATAGATTCTCTGCCTTAATGTTAATCTCGTTTTCCGAGCCGTTGTTAGTTATTACATAGTCGGCAGCTGCTGTTAGTCTTGCGTTAGAATGCTGTGTTGCAAGTCTTTTTTTAGCTTGATCAAGCGACATTCCACGTCTGAGTAGGCGCTGATGTTGCAAGCGTTCATCGGACTTTACAACTATTATTTTATCGCAATAATGTTCAAGTGGGTAGTCAACAAGTAGTGGAACATCGATAAATATTAGCTCCGCCCCGCTTTGCTGGGCTTTTTTTATCTTGCTAAGAACCATTTTATTTATATAAGGGTGTGTAATAGAATTAAGTAGGCGTTGATGTTTTTTATCAACAAAGGCTCTTTGTGATAGCTTTTCACGATTAAGAGTTTTATCCTCATATAAAATGTCGGCGCCGAATGCATCTACCAGTTTATCAAGGCAAGGTGAACCTGGTTCTAAAGCCTGTGATGCTATTTTATCGCAATCAACAGTAGCATAACCCTTATTAGCATAATATGCCGTAAGCGTAGACTTTCCGCTACCGCTACGGCCGGTAATCCCGATAATTGTCATAAAGTATCTACCCTACCCTGTGATGCCTTGTGTAGCCTGTTAAATACGGCCTCAAAATTTTTTTCGGTATGAATATACCATCGCTCAAGCCCATAGCTATCTAGCGAGTTTAAGATTTTAAATAGATTATGCTGTTGATGTTTTTCGTCATCTGCTCTACCGAATATTATGCAATGCTCTGCCGAAATATCCGTCTGCTCTTCCTCGTAACATACAACACCATAGCTACCTTTTTTGTCAGCTAAATAGGCTGGAAAATTATCACCGCAGTATAGTGTAACCTCACAGGAAGGTGCATAATGCCGATATTTCATTCCAGGCGCTATAGGTAGTTCGTTTTTATTTTTTATAGAAAAGCCGCCTATAACTTCTTCAATTTCTGCCCTTGTAATATCTCCGGGTCTAAGTAGTGATACTTCACCGCCTGTTATACTAACAATTGTACTCTCTACCCCTACACTACACCTTCCTCCGTCTACAATAAGTGGTACTTTTGTGTTAAGCTGATTGTAAACCTCCTGTGCATCGGTAGGGCTGGGGCGTCCTGAAATGTTTGCCGATGGTGCTGCAATAGGCACACCACATCCGGAAATCACCTTTAAAAAAAATTCATTTTTTGGCATTCTTAATGCAACTGTATTCTGGCCACCTGTTACTATATCACCTACAGCTGTAGAACGTGTTGTTACTATTGTAAGTGGACCCGGCCAAAATTTTTGTGTAAGCTTAAAAAAACGATCATCAGGGTTATCTATATACTTTAATGCCATATCAACACCGTCACAGTGTAGTATAAGTGGATTATCAGCAGGCCTGTTTTTTATCTTAAATATCCCCTTTACACCCTGCATATTGTCACATCTTGCACAAAGACCATATACCGTCTCGGTAGGCATTGCAATTACATCGCCATTATTTAACAGCTCTACTGCGGTTTTAAGTGCACTATCACCTGAATTAATTACAAGAGTCTTATGAATCATTTTCATCGCTGGCCTTAAGTTTTTCGGCACGGTCGGCGGTTATCAATGCATCAAAAACCTCGTCAAGATCGCCGTTTAGGATTGCCTCTAACCTATATAATGTTAATCCAATTCTATGATCGGTTAACCTACCTTGAGGGTAGTTATATGTCCTGATACGCTCACTTCTATCACCTGTTCCAACCTGGCTTTTACGCTCTTTAGCTATGGCATCGGCCTGTTCACGTTGCTTTTCTTCGTAAAGCTTGCTGCGCAGTATCTTAAAGGCACGATCACGGTTTTTATGTTGGCTACGTTCATCCTGACATTCAACCACAAGTCCTGTAGGAAGATAGGTCAAACGAATTGCACTTTCTGTCTTGTTAACATGCTGCCCACCTGCACCGGATGCCCTAAATGTATCAACCTGTACATCGGAAGTATTAATCTCGAAATCAATCTCTTCAACCTCCGGCAGAACAGCAACAGTAACCGTTGATGTGTGTATTCTGCCCTGTGTTTCGGTTTCGGGTACACGTTGTACACGGTGTACACCACTTTCGAATTTAAGTCTACCGTAAGCTCCCTCACCGGATATAAGAAAGCTTATCTCTTTATATCCTTGAAGGTTAGTTTCGTTTGCATTTAAAACCTCTACCTTTAATCGGCTACGCTCGGCATACATCGAGTACATTCTGAATAGACTTCCTGCAAACAGTGCTGCCTCATCTCCGCCTGCGCCACCTCTTATCTCTACAATAGTATTATTATCATCATTTTCATCTTTTGGAATAAGAAGTATCTTTATCTCCTCGGTTAAAGTTTCACACCGTTGTTTGGCATCTAAAAATTCTTCCTGTACCATCTCTTTAAAATCCGGTTCAAGACCACCTTCGTCCAACATTGATTTAGCCTCAACCATTTCTTCGTCGGCTTTACAATACTCATCGTATTTTTCCATAAGTGGAGTAAGGTTTTTATGCTCTTTCATGTATTTTCGGTATTGCTCGTTATCTGAGATTATAGCCGGAATAGTAATCTGTTCCGACACAAACTCATATCTGGTTTTTATTTCTTTTAGTTTATCTAACATAATTCCTCAGTGTTGTCATTTTTGTATAAATTTATTATAAACTAAACGCTTACTAATTGCAATATTTCTTTAAAGTATAGCATATAGATTGATATGTAAAATTAATTTGGAGTGTAAAATTATGGAATACAAGCTGGAAGGTAATTTTCAGGAAGCTTCACTGCTGCCGATAGAGCAGCTGGTCTTGGCAAAAAGTCGTGGGACAATATTGGAAGCTACTGCACTGCTATTCGATATTAATCGCAGAATATGCTTTGAATTTGGTGATTATCGGGCAGTTATGCCGTTTGAGGAGGCCGTATACTATCCCGATAACAGTGAAATTAAGGATATTGCAATATTATCAAAGATTGGGCAAAAGGTTTGTTTTGTAATTACAGATATTGATTTTAGCACACCAGAGCCGATATTTATACTTTCTCGTAGAGAGGCACAGCGTAGATGTTACGAAAACTATCTAAGTAAAAAAACAGCCGGAGATATAATTTGTTGCAAGGTAACACATATAGAGCGGTACGGTGCGTTTTGTGACATAGGTTGTGGTATAGCTGGCCTTTTACATATAGATTGCCTATCCGTATCACGTATTGCAACACCACATGATCGGGTGCATCGGGGGCAGACTATTAAAACTGTTATAAAATCATTTGATGATCGCGGCAGAATATTATTAACTTTAAAAGAGTTGCTTGGTAGTTGGGACGAAAATTCCTCCTGCTTTAGTGCTGGTGAAACAGTTGTAGGTCGGGTGCGTAGTATAGAGGAGTACGGGGTGTTTATAGAGCTACTGCCTAATCTTTCCGGACTTGCAGAGCCGGTAGAGGGCTTAGAACCAGGGCAATGTGTTAGTGTTTATATAAAAAGTATAATCCCCGATAAGATGAAAATAAAACTTTCGGTAGTGGGCATTTTGGACGAAAAGCCACAAAACCACAAGCTACATTATTTTCATACCGGAGATCATATTGATAAGTTTTGTTATGCCAGTAAACGTTCCGGAAGGGATATTACAAGCTACTTTGGGTAACACATCCAAAGGTAATTAATTATTACTACCCAAAAATTCTGCAAAACTGTTTTTTACCTTTTTTTACTAAAACACCCTCTGATAGTTTATCCGGTGATACAGTATAGGTGTGTACCTTAATCTGCTCACCGTCAATAGATATGCCGCCTTGCTGTATTAGCCTGCGTGCCTCACTTGCTGAGGGTGAAAGTTTGGATGAAACAAGCATTGTGATTATTGTTGCACCATCTTGCGTTACCTTATCTTTCGGAAGGGTATGTGTAGGTACATCGCCCCCCTCGGCACCTGAGAATAGTGCAGCAGCTGCTGCCTTAGCCTTTTCTGCCTCATCAGTACCGTGAACAAGCTCTGTAAGCTCGTAAGCAAGGCGCTCTTTTGCACGGTTAATATCCGAGCCTTCAAGCGTTTCGTATTTCGCAATTTCATCAAGGCTCATAAATGTTAATAGTTTCATTACCTTTATAACATCGGCATCATCTACATTACGCCAATATTGGAAAAATTCAAAGGGTGTTGTTTTGTTTGGATCAAGCCAGACAGCACCTTTTTGGGTTTTTCCCATCTTTGTGCCCTCGGATGTTGTTAGTAGGGTAATGGTCATTGCGTAGGCGTTTTTGCTTAACTTACGGCGGATAAGATCGGTCCCGCCAAGCATGTTGCTCCATTGGTCATCGCCGCCAAGCTGCATATTACAGCCATATTTGCGATATAGCTCCAAGAAATCGTACGACTGCATTATCATATAGTTAAACTCAAAGAATGATAACCCCTTTTCAAGTCGCTGTTTATAACATTCGGCTGTAAGCATGCGGTTTACCGAAAAACAAGCTCCAACTTCACGTAGAAGTTCAATATAGTTAAGGTTTAACAACCAATCGGCATTATTTACCATCATTGCTTTATTCTCGCCAAATTCAATAAAACGCTCCATCTGTTTTTTAAAGCAGGCGATGTTGTGATTAATTGTCTCGGTTGTCATCATGTCTCTCATGTCTGTACGACCTGATGGGTCACCGATCATTCCGGTACCACCGCCAAGTAGCGCTATCGGGCGGTTGCCAGCCATCTGTAGCCTTTTCATAAGGCAAAGAGCCATAAAATGTCCTACGTGTAGGCTGTCGGCAGTTGGATCGAATCCGATATAGAATGTTGCCTTTCCGGCGTTAATTAGTTCCCTAATCTCTTTCTCATCGGTAACCTGTGCAATTAGCCCCCTTGCCTGTAGCTCCTCAAATATTTGCATTACTGTTCCTTTCTTGCTGTCATAAGCAATTCCTCGGCATTTGCTATAGCCGTTTTTGTTATACTGTCCCCCGACATTATTCTTGCAAGCTCCATCCCCCTACCCTGTTCGGTAAGCGGGGTTATAATGGTTTTTGCTGAGCTGTTATCGGTAGATTTTTCTATTAATAGATGATTATCGGCAAAACATGCAAGCTGAGCCGAATGAGTGACTGCAAGAACCTGCCGGTTAATTGCAGTCTTTCTCATCATATTACCTATTTTATAAGATGCTGATCCTGATACGCCGGTATCTATCTCGTCATAGATTACTGTTGGCATATCATCCACGCCGGCAAGGCTGTTTTTAAGTGCAAGCATTATTCTTGCAAGCTCACCACCTGATGCAACCTTTGAAAGTGATTTTGGTGTTTCCCCGGGATTAGTAGCAATTAAAAACTCAATATTATCTGCGCCATCACGTGAAAGTGATTTGTGCTCGATTAATAGCTCAAATCGCATGCCCGGCATATTTAGCTTAGCTAGCGATTCGACAACCTCTTTTTGTAGTTTAGAAAAAGCAGTTTTTCTTTCCTTTGTTAGTCGTGTCGCCATCTTCTCGGCCTGATTTCCAAGTGATTCTATCTCATCCTCAAGTTGAGAAATTCGCTCCACGCTATTATCGATATTCTCTATTTCTATTGCAGCGTTATCTCTATAACTAACTATGTCGGAAAATGATTCGCCATATTTTTGCCTAAGCCTATAAAAATCATCTAGACGTTGCTCTGTTGTCTCTAGTTCGCCTGGCTGTGCCTCCATGCGACTAAGTTCCTGTGCTATGTCCGCCGATAGTTCCTGTAGCTCGTAATATAGTGTCTCTGACCGTATAAAATATGGTTTTATACCTTCTTCATTTACACTGCTAAGCGATGTTTTAACAGCCGAAAGCCCGTTAAGACACCCGTTTTCATCATCATCAAGCGCCTGTTTTGCCCCTGATAGTGCAGTAATAATTTTTTCTAGATTAAGCAATACCCTGCGCCGAGATTGAAGTTTTTCAACCTCACCGTCCTTAAAGGCGGCTTCATCTATCTCCTTAATCTGAAATGTTAATAACTCTGCCCTTTCCCTATTCTCCTCCTCGTTTTTTGATAGCTGGTTAAGCTGTTTAATACAATCACAAAGTTTTCGATATACACTGTGGTATTCTATCTTTAATGATTGTAACATACCGAATCGGTCAAGTAAGGTTAACTGTGTTTCAGGGCTTAAAAGATTGTAGTTATCCTGTTGCCCATGTATGGAAAGTAGCAACGGTACAAAATCTTTTAACATGGAAACAAGTGCAGGACGGCCGTTTATTCTTACGGATCCCCTTCCATCAATTGAAAGTTCCCTCGTTATTATTAGCTGTTCTTCCTGTTCAAATCCAAGATCAGATAACCTGTCCGATACAGCCTGTGGAACATTCTTGAATACTGCACATATCGTTGCTTTGGTGGCACCGTTTCTTATTACATCTTTTCCAAGGCGATGCCCGAGAAGTGCACCGACAGAATCAATAACAATAGATTTTCCCGCACCGGTTTCACCGGTTAGTACGTTAAAACCTTTCTCGAAATTAACTGTGGCCTTCTCTATAACCGCAATATTTTCTATTGTCAGTTCACAAAGCATTTTACTTCCTTCTAAGTTTATCGTCGATTGCCGAAAATTGTCCAGTTTTGCTAAAAAAGATAAGGGGGGTACATCTATCGCTACTTGAAATAGTTACAGTATCCTGTAAAGTGTATTCATCCTTACCGTCAGCACAAAGCTTTACACCACCTGTACCGGTAGCAACCTTAACATTAATTATTCTATCTCTTGAAAATACCATAGGAGGCGTTCCAAGACCATGTGCCGAAAGTGGCGTAACGGATATTGCACCAAGTGCACTATCAACAATAGGTCCACCTGCCGAAAGTGCATATGCAGTAGAGCCGGTAGGGGTGGATATTATCACCCCATCGCCACGGTAACCAAATACAAGGGTGTTATCACAGTAGACCTCTACATCAACCGTCTTTGCAATAGATGCACCTGCAACAAGAATTTCGTTAAGTGCAGCTACCTTTTTATCACCAAACTCAGCCGATAGCATTAATCTATCCTCGCGATAATACTCTTTTGTTTTTAGTTTTAAAAGCTGTTTATAGTTATCTGCTGTAAGGGCTGTAAGAAAACCAAGTCGACCAACATTTACACCTACAATAGGTATCTCCCTATTCATTAGTAGGTAGGCAGCATGTAATAGTGTACCGTCCCCACCTACCGAAACTGCATAATCATAATCATTATTAATCCATTCGTCAGCTGTAAGCACATCGCAAAAATCACCTTGAGATAAAAAAAGTTTTTTTATCTTCTGCCTTAGCTCAACCGCCACAGCATTGTTTGGATTATTTACTATAAGTATCTTCATACAACCTCTTTTAAGGTACTGTGTGCCTGCTCTACAACCATATCAATATCGACGGCGAAATTCATGTCAATCGGTGACAATGCTACTAAAAATTCGATGTTTCCTTTTGGTCCTTTTATAGGGGAATAGCTAAGTCCGAATGGATAAAGTCCCGATTGCTGTGCATATTCAAGTGCGGATTTAATAACAGATTTATGTATCTTTTTATCTCTAACCACGCCATTTTTTCCTACATCCTGCCTACCGGCCTCAAACTGCGGCTTGATAAGTGCAATAACATTATATCGCCCCGATGAAAATTTTTCAAGTAGTGGAAAAATTAACTTAAGCGATATAAAGGATACGTCAATTGTAAATATATCAATTTTACTTTCAATGCTGTCGGGTGAAAGATTGCGAATGTTTGTCCTTTCAAGGCAAGTTACCCTCTCATCGTTGCGTAGTCGATAATCAAGCTGACCATAACCGACATCAACAGCATATACATGCGATGCACCGTTTTGTAGTGCACAATCCGTAAAACCACCTGTGGATGAACCAATGTCCATCATCTGTAATCCATTTAGCTCGAGCGAAAACTTTTCTATAGCCTGTTTTAGCTTAAAACCACCGCGACTAACAAAACCCTCCTTCGGTAGCTTTAGCTCAACGCTGTCACTATCCTTAACCTGGTAGCCCGGCTTGTCGGATTTTTGTCCGTTTACAAAACATCGGCCCTGCATAATTAGCGATCGTGCCCTCTCACGAGAGGGCAGGTTGTACGCCTGTGTTATGTATTGATCAAGTCTTGTCGTCATTCACACCCCTTAGAAGATCTGCTATAGATTCTGAATCAAGTTTCAGTTCACGTCGTAACTCTGATACTGTCCCACAGGGAACTTGTTCGGCGGTAATACCTCTGTCGATAAATCTTCCTGTGTATTGTTTAGTCTGCAATATGGCGCACATCCGCTCGCCGATGCCGCCCACAACAATGTCATCGTGTAAAAAAACAATAGTATCATAGGCTTTAATGGTATCAATTATCTCTATAGGAAATGGCGATAGTTTAATCATCTTAATAATGTCGCACAAAATATTACTTTGCTTAAGTAAATCAGTAGCCTTTATGGCCTCACTTACCATATCACCATAGCTTATTATAACTGTTTTAGCAGAGTCTGACTTGTAGATTATATCGAAATCGTTACCGGTGCAATCATATTGGCATAGGCTATCCGATTCCTGCCCTCTTGGGTATCTTATAGATCGAATACCTTTCATATCAGAAAGCTTGTCAACCCAGTATTTTAGCTCTTTGTAGTTAGATGGAGCAATAAGAACGGAGCCCTTGGGTTGGCTAAGATATGCAACATCATATATACCCTGATGTGTTTCACCATCAGCCGGTACAAGCCCTGCCCTATCTATTCCAAACATAACATCAACACTATTAAGATGTATATCATTTAAGATTTGATCATAGCCACGTTGTAAAAACGTAGAGTATATGGCTATAACAGGGTTAAGACCTTCTTTTGCAATCCCTGCAGCAAAGGTTACAGCATGTTGCTCTGCCATTCCAACATCAAAAAACCTTTTAGGATAGCGCTTTGCAAATTTAGATAAACCTGTTCCATCCTTCATTGCTGCTGTAATAGCAACAAGTTTTTTGTCACGCTCAGCAACCTGACATAGTGTGCTACCGAATACTGCAGAGTAATCTTTTTTTTGAACATCCCTTTTTATAACTCTTGGGGAGACACTGTGAAAATCACGTGGGTTTTGCTCCGCCTCTTTTAGCCCTTTACCTTTTTGAGTGACTGCATGAATAAAGATAGGTGCATCTAAGGACTCTGTTTTAGTTAAAATATTACGTATTTCGTTTAAATCATGCCCATCCACAGGACCGAAATATTGAAAACCCATCATCTCAAAGAATGTGTCCTGATACAGGGCTTGGCGAATTGTAGTTTTAAGGCCACGTATACCTTTTATCAGCGCATCACCCATTACCGGTATTTTTTTAAGAGTAACTGAAGTTCCGTGCTTAGCACCAACATACTCTTCCGAAAGTCTAATGCTGTTTAGGTAACTTGAAAAATTACCAACATTTTTAGAAATTGACATCTTATTATCATTTAGTATTACGACAAGGTTATTAAGGCCATAGATATTGTTCATACCCTCATAAACCATGCCACCACCAAAACTACCATCGCCAATTACGGCTATAACAGTACCGGGTTCCCCCTTGATTTTTTTTGCGTTGGCCATGCCTACCGCAGCGGATAATGCTGTGTTTCCGTGTCCTGTTACAAAGCAGTCATATATGCTTTCATTTGGTGATGGAAAACCGGAAAGGCCATCTTTTTGGCGCAGCTTTGCAAACCCATCTTTTCTACCTGTTAATATTTTATGTGTATAGCATTGATGACCTACATCAAAAATTATCCTATCGTGCTTGGATGAAAAAACAAGCATTAGTGCAACAGACAGCTCAACAATCCCGAGATTTGATGCGAGATGTCCTCCGGTATCAACAACACACTCAATTAAAAAAGAACGAATTTCTTTGCATAAAATATTTAATTCTACTTCGCTTAGACCAACAAGATCATTTGGCGAATTTATTTTGTTAAGCATTGATGGCATCTTAATTCCTTCTTTCAAGTAGCTCATCCTGTAAATCGAGTAAGAATATAGCTTTGTCTTCAAATAGATATTTTAGTTCAGAAGCATTGCTAGTTGCAAGAGTTTTAGCGTATTCATGTGCCTTTTCCTGCCCATAAAGTGTAAAATATGTTGTTTTTCCACTACCTGTATCATTACCTGTGGGCTTTCCAAGAATTTCCTCATCACCAATACCGTCAAGAATATCATCGATAACCTGAAATGCAAGCCCAAGATTGTATGCAAACTCACGTAGAACAAGATATTCGTGGCTGCTTGCCAAGCCTGCAAGTGCACCAAACTGTACCGAGGTAGCTATAAGTGCGCCTGTTTTGTTACGATGGGTCTCTTTCATCATTGCTTCGTTTATTATACGATTTTCATTTTTTAAATCGAGTTCCTGACCGTATATTACACCACCAAGTCCGGCTGCATACGAAAGTAACTGTACAGCAGTGTTAAGTGTTTGTGAAGGGAGTTGTGCAGTTGCAACTACTCCGAATGCATGGGTTAAGAGTGCATCCCCTGCTAAAAGAGCCGTAGACTCACCATACTTTATGTGGCAAGATGGCATGCCTCTTCTTTTATCGGAATCATCCATACAGGGTAAATCATCATGAATTAGTGTGTAACAGTGTATCATCTCGATAGCTGCTGCAAGATTTAAGGCCTTTTCATAGTTTCCACTAAGCATATCGCAAACAGCTAAAACAAGCACACCCCTTATTCTTTTGCCGCCGTTAAAAAGGCTGTACTGAGCAGCCTTTGATACCTCACAGTTACGGTTAGGCATCATATTCATTACCTCAATAAGCTGTTGTTCGACAGCCGTTTTATAATCGGTAAATAAATCCTTGTAATTATACATTATCACCCTCGCATTCATTGCTGTACATCTCAAGTTTAATTTCAACCTGCTTTAGGCGCTCTTCACATTCCTTTACAAGGTGCAACCCTTGTTCATATAAAGGTATAAGCTTTTCTACCCCGGTATCTTCATCCGCTATTTTATCAACAATTTCCTCAAGCTGCTTTACCGACTCTTCGTATGTCTTAGATTTCATTGTTTTTATCCTCTATATTTTCTACCAAACAATCAATAAATAGATTAGTTGTTTCTAGCTTTATTGTATCACCTTTTGTAATTGTGCTATCAGATATAAATTTATTACCTTTACGCAGGATAGCATATCCTTTTTTTAAAACTTTCATTGGTTCATACGCATTTAATCTATGCTGTAGGTTCTTAACACGTGACTGCTCATTTTTTATTCGCAAAAGAACCTGCCTGTCCATATCGCTACCTAAATCGTTTACCAAGGCCTTTGCTTTGTTAAGCTCGTTGTAAATTCTATCAAGGCTTACTGCGTCTTTTGCCTTTTTAAATCGGTATAGAAGCTGTGATGGATCCGGCAGAATAATCTCTGCTGCTGCGGTGGGGGTTGCGGCCCTTACATCGGCAACAAGATCACTTATAACCGTGTCTATCTCATGTCCGATAGCAGATATTACAGGTTTGTGTGCTTTATATATAGACTCGGCAATAAGTTCACTATTAAATACAAAAAGATCCTCCGCACTGCCGCCGCCTCTTGATACAAGTATAACGTCAATATGTGGTAGCTTGTCAAGACTATTAATTGCTTTTGCAATCGGTTCCGCGGCTGTAGCTCCCTGTACCGGTACATCATACAATACAAAACGAACATCCATAAGTGAACGTCGTTTTGCTACCGCAAGGATATCCTGTAATGCCGCCCCATCCTTAGAGGTGACAAGTCCTATACATTTTGGGCTATAAGGCAATTCCTTTTTATGCTCCGGTAGAAAAAAACCACGCTTTTCAAGGCGTTGTTTCATCTGTAAAAAAGCAGCATTAAGTGCACCGGCACCATCTAAAAACATATGGCTAACATAAAGTTGGAATGTACCATCCTTTTGATAGATAGTGGCTCTTGCCCTGATAAGCAGCTGCATACCATCTTCCGGAACAAAGGATAACCGCCTTGCATCCTTATCAAACATAACCGCCTTTATGCTACTTTCGCTATCCTTTAAGATAAAGTAGCAATGTCCGGTTTTTCGATGAAGGTGAAAGGAGGCAAGTTCTGCTGATATGGTTAAATCCGATAGTATCTCATTGTTGTCAAGCAATGATTTAACATATCGGTTAAGAGCGGTTATATTAATCGGCTCCATCTTGCTGTTCCCTATGCTTTTCAATCGCCGATAAAACTCCGTTAACAAACTGGTAATCGTTTTCATCACCAAACTTTTTAACTAGCTCTACCGCCTCATTTATTACAACACTTACAGGATTATCACCTGCAAAATACAGCTCTGTTATTGCAGTACGCAACACTGCAACCGAAACTCTTGGAAGGCGATCAAATTCCCAACCACGAAGATTCTTTTTTATGTTTTCGTCTACAAATTCTTTATTGCTATCAAACCCTTCCGAGATGGAACGGCTAAAATCATCATACTCTATTTCAGATACTTCGGCCAAACCTAAAGCGGCCTCCTTGGCTCTTATAGGGCCAAAAGAGGCTGAAAATATTGAAATAAATGCATTTTCTCTTGCTTGTTTTCTGTTCATTTTATCATTCATAGGACGAGTAACATTACTCGTCCTGCCCCAAATTTTGTTGTGTTGTTATACCGCTGATTACAACATTTACTTTAGATACTGTAATTCCGGTCATATTCTGTACTGCAGACTTCACATTTTCTTGCACTGATTTTGCTATACTACGAACTTTAGTACCAAAGTCCACGATTATGCAAACATTAATCTCCGCTACGCCACCTGACATATTTACGGTTATAGGATTAGAAGAAGCTACCTTGTAAAATAAGCCCTTAATTCCTAAGTTACCGCGCGAAAGACCTTTGACCTGTGAAATCTCAAGTGTCGCTATTCTGGCAATGTTTGAAATAACCTCAGTAGACACCTGAACCCTGCCACCGGTATTCTCATCCTTTATTACATCCATATGTTAAGCCCCTGTATTTGCTTACTAACTATTATAACACAGTTAAACAAAAAGAGCAACTATTTAACCTCTACAATTTTTATATTCTTAGCCTCAATATCTGTCTTGCTTATAATAATATCCCTAAGCTGCATAACCTCTTCTTTTGTAAGGCTACTGTTTTTTGTCATTACCGCCATGTTAGCCTCATCGCCGTCAAGATAGACTATACATTCCATAAAACCTTTTGCTTTTGCAAGGTTTTCGATTTCATCCTCTATTGTTATATTGCTTATTGTCTGTGACAATGTTTCGGTAAGAACAGCCTTTTCTTCGTTAGATAGCTCGGCATCTTTTAGTGCTTTCTGCATCTTTTCAAGTGCTTCGTCACGTGTCTTTTCACGGGAAAGTCTTGCCTCTTCAAAATACTCAAGGCCTTCCTCTTTACTTAGATTAACAAGCTGTGCATCACCATAGTTTTTTGTATCTGAATCAGCTTCGGCATTAGCGTTTGCATTTTCTATAGGATATACGGTAAGTTCGGTTGCTATGGCCTCTTCCTCTGCCAATCTAAACTCCGAATCCCCTGTTGCATATTGCCAGTTAAGAAATACCGCTACTGCTAAAGCCAAAAGCAACGATAGGAAGGTCACCTGTTTTTTAATTTTGAAATGTTTTAATTTCGTTAGCATAGCTACCACCTTTTCTGCCTTTCGGCCAATTCGTTAATTACTCTTTTGATTT
>CAYJKW010000030.1:0-22454 GCA_964370765.1 uncultured Oscillospiraceae bacterium | reverse complement strand
GACACCGCCCTTTCACGGCGGAATCACGAGTTCGATTCTCGTACGGGTCACCACTAAGAAATTGCTGTGCATTTTTGATATCTCTTGCAAATTTTATTATTTCCGGGGATTCCGGTCACAGAGCAGTCAACTACTGCATAATGACTTCTAATGCCTAACCTCGAGTATCTCGAGGTTTTTTCTCACTTTAAAACATAAATTAATTTTTAGATATGAAATTTGATGTTGTTGATACGAATTTCATATCAACATAATACATATTACTATATTAAATATAAAATCAGAGGTTTGCATGAAAATAATAACGCTTTACCTACTTTCTTTTTTATTGCTCGTATCTTGTGGTACTACACCGCCTATCCAACCGGTTGTCGAGGTTCCGCAAGAGCCACAATCAGTAGTGTTAACGGTTGCAGTTGATAGCCTGCCAACACAGTACGATCCTACATTAAGTGGGTTTGGAGCAGTTTCACCGGTGTTAACAGCCTGCTATGAGGGTTTGTTTAGCTATGACTCTGTTACCGGTGTGCTTGTGAATGCAATCTGTAAAGACTATACCGTAAGTGATGATGGTCTAACATACACATTTAACCTGCGTACCGATGCAAAATACTCCAACGGAGATGTTATCTCGGCAGATGATTTCGTCACAACTTTTTTTAAACTGCTTGACGGTGAAGGCGAGCCAGAGGTAGGGGAAAGACTTTCTAAGATGATAAGTGGTGCAGATAGCTATGTGTTACCTGTAGATGAACAACCACAAGATTTTACCGATGCTGATGTGGCTATCTATTCGAATGGCCCGTATGAGCTTGAAATAATATTAAACGAGCCTGTTGCAGATTTTGTAGCTATGCTTGCTTCCCCTGTTTTCTCGCCTACCTACAGTGCTAATAATCCACCGGCAGCAACGGATGCTTCACAGGAGTTGCAATCAATATTTGTAACAAGCGGTCCTTACACCATTGCATCTGCTACTGACGGCGAGGTCATAGCTATTAAAAACAACAACTACTATAACATGCTTGAAGTTACGGTGGATCAGGTTGTGTTTTCTGCTCAAACATTAGATGAGACTTTGGATTTTGCAAATGAAACTCTGAATGTTGTTGTAAACCCTAATGACAATATCTGTGATACCTTCCCATCGATGGTTTATGAGACAGCATCATTTAACACAGCCTATATTAGCTTTAATAACCGTAAAAGTCCTACTAATAATGTTTTAGTAAGGGATGCGTTGAGCCTAGCGATCAATCGCGAGGAGTTGGCACAAAGCGTATCACCTACGATTATACCTGCAACCGGCCTTGTACCACCGGGATACATCTATGGTGACAACGACTTTGTAAATCTGCTTGAGCGAAACAGCTTTAATACGCAAGATAGTGCACAGGATGCACAAAAACTTCTCGATACTGCAAGGTTTCCGGAAGGGGTAGGGTTAAGGCTCTCTATGATCGTAAATAAAGATGATCCCTATATTGGATACTATAAGGATATGGCAGACATGATCACCGAAAACACCGGTGCCGATCTAAGTCTAATAGAGCTAAACGACAACGAGTTTGAGGAAACCATTGAGAGAGGCGACTACAACATGGCAGTAGCATACACCGATGCCGATGTGCTACACCCGGCACAGATGCTGTCGTTGATGACCTCAACAAACCATGATAACGATACCGGTTTTGGCGATAATATCTATGATGATATGCTAGCTACCGCGGCGGTTAACCCTAAGGGCATAGGTCAGCAAGAGATACTACAGGATGCAGAGGTGCACCTTATGGCGAATATGCCGATAACACCGCTTTTCTACCCTACAAACCGAATATTAATTAACGATAATACAGATGGTGTTTTGCTGAATGCGGTTGGAAACCTTTATATCACAAATGCGTATGTTGATATAGGGGATGAGCTGTATGAGGTCGATGGATTTTAATGTACTTCTGCTATGTATTATTATGTGCGGATAACACCTTGTATACAGGATATACAAACGACATTGAACGTAGAGTTAATCTGCATAACACCTCGGTTAAAGGGGCTAAATATACAGCTTCACGGCGGCCGCTACAACTACTTCATTACTGGGAGTTAGAAACAAGGAGCAGTGCTATGTCACAAGAGGCAAAATTTAAAAAATTAAGCCGCAATGAAAAGCTACGACTTATCGCTAAAGATACAGTGCCTATAATTAAGCCTGCGACACAGCAGGACGGACAAACTGTATTAAAAATACTTATGAACGGAAAACAATCGCTTTTAGAAGCTGATGTAGATCAGTGGCAGAACGACTACATAAAGATGGAGATGATAGAGCAGGATATAGGTGCATGCGAAAGTTATCTTTTGTTTTTTGGTGATGTTGCGGTTGCAAGCTTCGTATTTACCGATAAGCCGGACTATGCCTATGATAAAAGTGGTGCATATGTTCTATCACCGCCTTATACATCACTACATAGAGTTGCGGTTTTGTCAGAGTTTAAAGGACTTGGTATCGGTGGTATGATTGTTGATTATTGTATTAATCGAACCCGGGATATGAACATGCTTGGCTTTAGGTGTGATACTCATGAGCATAATAAACCTATGCGTAGAATGCTTATCAAAAATGGCTTTGAAGAGCGAGGGCCGATACAGTTAGAAGATGGCTCCCCAAGAATAGCCTATGAACTTGGGGTAGATAAGCAGCTGTAAAATTAAAATCCTTACTTGACAAAAAGTAAGTGTTTTGATATAATAATAAAGCTAATGTTGAGCTGATAGGTATTGTGTCGTTTTTTGAGTGAAATAACGGCTGTCAGTATAAATTTTTAGTTAAATTTTTAGTTAATGGAAGGATACAGTAGATATGAAAAGAACATTTCAACCAAAAAAACGTCACCGTGCACGCGTACACGGATTTTTAGCTCGCTCCAGGAGCAAGAATGGTCGCAAGGTAATTTCGCGCCGCCGTTCTAAGGGTCGTGCAGTACTCGGAATTTAGTGGGTGCGACACCTCTCGCTTACAAAAAACTACGAATTTGGCAGGTGCTATAAGAAGGGTAGGGCTACCGCACACCCACTTTTAGTCACCTACCTTTTTAAAAACAATATCGGTACTACAAGGCTTGGTATTACAACCTCCAAGAAAATAGGGGGGGCAGTAACACGAAACCGCGCAAGAAGGGTACTGCGTGAGGCGGCAAATGCAGTTTTGCCGCAAAACTCGGGATATGATGTTGTTCTGGTTGCAAGGGTGGCTACATCAAAAGCCAAAAGCACTGAGCTTTCCTTAGTGTTGGTGCAACATTTAAAAAAACAATGTATATTGTAAAAAAAATATTTATACTACCCATAAGGGGGTACCAAAAATTTATATCCCCTTTCCTCGGCCACCATTGCCGCTATATACCCAGTTGTAGCCAGTATGCCATTGAGGCAATACAGCTGCATGGAGTTTTGCGGGGTGGTTTTTTGGCGTTTAGAAGAATATTGCGTTGTAATCCGTTTGGTGGTTTTGGTTTTGACCCAGTACCAAAGAAAACAAAAAAATAAATTAATAAAACTGTAAGGGAATTTTTACATTATGTGGGAAGCAATTACTACCTTTATTCCAAGTACTCTTGGAATAGCTATGAGATTTATTCAGGGCTTTGCAGGCTCATACTGGCTGTCTCTTCTTTTGTTTGCGCTATTTATTAAGATAATTTTATTTCCTCTGGCACTAAAGCAGCAGCAATCATCTGCTAAGATGGCAGCATTTCAGCCGGTACTTGCA
The DNA here is from genome assembly GCA_964370765.1 of uncultured Oscillospiraceae bacterium. Classification (GTDB taxonomy): domain Bacteria; phylum Bacillota; class Clostridia; order Oscillospirales; family Ruminococcaceae; genus CAYJBH01. Next base: position 18,685 of record CAYJKW010000030.1, on the reverse strand, counting down.
GATATTCAAAAAACCTATGCTAACGACAAACAAAAGCAACAGGAAGAGTTCATGCGCTTACAGCAAGAGCATGGTTACTCCCCACTTTCCGGCTGTTTACCATTACTTATACAGATGCCAATTCTGTTTGGTCTTATCGATGTTGTATATCAGCCACTAAGCTATATAATAAATGCGTCGAACGAGACTATTACTGCAGGAATGGAGCTTATTGGACTTAATAGTGCTGATCGTACTGCTGAAACAACTTTAATAGGCAACATTCAACAAAATCCTGAGCAGTTTGCAGGTGTTTTTTCGGCTGACGAAATTTCAAGAATTATAGCACTTGATCTTAATTTTTTTGGAATTAACCTTGCAACAATACCATCGTTTTCTGATTTTGATATTATCTGGTTAGTACCTATAATATCCTGCCTAACCATGGTGTTATCCATGACTATTACTACAAAAATGTCAGGCACACAGCTGCAGGGTAGCATGAAGGCTATGCCCTATATCTCCAGCTTAATGTTTTTATATTTCGGATTTACAATGCCTGCCGGTGTTACATTCTACTGGATTGGCTCCAACCTTTTCGGCTTAGTCCAAAGTTTAATTACAAGAAGAATTTATAATCCGGAACAGCTTAAAGAAAAGTTCCGCCAGGAAATTGAAGAAAAAAATAAAAACCGTAAAAAGAAAAACAAGGTAGTTAAGATAGAAACTGAAAATGGCGAGACGGTTGAGAAAGTAGTTTCACAAAATGAGCTTGAAAAGCTAAATTTACAAAAAGCCCGTGAGGCGATGGCTCAAAAGTACGACGATTAATTAACTGAACATACCTTTTGTATTTATGTTGAAAGGAATTGCAACTATGCTTAATGAAGTAATCAGCACCGGAAAAACTATAGACATGGCAATTGAAAACGGCCTTGCAGAGCTTGGGGCTAACCGCGATGAGGTATCGGTTGAGATTTTAGAAACACCGGTAAAAAAACTTTTTCGCTCTACACCTGCTAAGGTGAAAATTGTACGTGATGAGCCAGTAAAAGCAGCAAATGTTAATGCTATTCCAACTGCAGAGAAACCGGTGCAACCGGCCAAGGTAGTTAAAGAAACACCAAAACAGCAACCAGTTACACAAGAAAAGCCAAAACCTGTAGCTGCACCTATCGAAAAAAAGGCAGAAAAGCCTGTAAGAAAGCCGGTAGAGAGAACTGCGGCCGACAAGGAGGCCCTTGATAAAAAAACAGAACTTGCAACTGGTTTCCTTAACGATGTTTTTAACGCAATGAACCTAGAAGATGTAACGGTAACTGCCGCCCCAGCGGAGCGTGGCGCAATACTAAATGTTACAGGAGATAACCTATCAGTTCTTATTGGTAAAAGGGGAGAGACAATGGAAGCCCTTTCTTACCTTACCTCACTTGTGGCTAACAGTATCGGTGGAAACTTCGAAAAGATGTCACTTGATGTTGCAGGTTACCGTGAAAAACGCGAAGAGGATTTAACCGCACTTGCAAAGCGTATTGCTACAAATGTTCTTAAGAGTGGTCGTCCCTATGCATTAGAACCGATGAACCCTTATGAGCGCCGAATTATTCACACAGCGATAGGTGATATTGAAGGTGTAGCAAGCGAATCACAAGGTGATGGCGAGAAACGTCACATTGTAATATACAGTGAGGCCGAGGGTGCCCCAGGAGTAGTTCGTTACAATGAACGACGTGACCGTGGTGGCAGAGGCGGCAAAAGGCGCGATGATAACCGCAGAGGCAGTGGTAACAGACGTGATTTTGATCGTGACCGCAAACCCAAGCAGCCACCAGTTGTTTCCACACGTACCGAAAAGGTGGATGACGATACAGCTCGTCCACTATTTTCTAAGATAGAGATATAAGTCACTAAGGGTAGCTTATGAAGATAATAATTGTCGGTGACGGTAAAGTAGGCTTTACCCTCACAAGACTCTTGTCCTTGGAAGGACATGATCTTGTTGTAATTGACAGCAAAGAGGAGGCCCTTGCTGACTCAAAAAAGAGGCTGGATGTAATTACAATACACGGCAACGGAGCGAATATTGATGTATTAAGGGAGGCAGGCGCAGAAGAGGCGGACCTCCTTATTGCCGCTACCTCTCAGGACGAAGTTAACACACTATCCTGTATGCTTGCAAAAAAGCTGGGCACAGAGCATACCATCGCAAGGGTTAGGACACATGAGTATTTTAAAAGTCTGTCCTTTCTAAAGGAGGAGATGGGTCTGTCTATGACCATCAACCCGGAGATGGAAAGTGCAATAGAGATTTTAAAGGTATTAAGGTTCCCCTCGGCAGTTAATGTTGATACATTTGCAGGTGGTAGGGTAGAGGTTGTTGAGATTAAGCTAATGGGGGCAAATCCTCTTATAGGTAGGCGCCTTGCCGACCTTAGAAGCGAGATCGATGATAGCTTTATTGTATGCGCTGTAGACCGAAAGAATGATGTGTTTATACCAAACGGCGATACTGTTTTTGAAGAGGACGACAAAATCTCGATAACCGGTAATCGTAGTAAAATTACGCGTGTATTTAAAAAGCTAAAAATATTTAAAAAAATGGTACGAAGTGTAGTAATTATTGGCGGTGGTACCATAGCTTACTATCTAACGGTAAGCTTATTAAAGCACGGTATAAAGGTAAAAATAGTAGAAAAAGATCGTGCACGTTCTGTACATCTTTGCGAAATGTTTCCGACCGCTAAAATACTCTGCGCTGATGGTACATCGGCCGACCTTTGGCGTGAAGAGCAGTTTGACGAGACAGATGCGGTTGTTGCACTTACCGGAATGGATGAACAGAATATAATCATCTCACTTATGGTGAAAAACAAGGACTGTAAGGTTGTTACTAAGATAAGTCACCAATCTTTTACTAATATACTTGATGATCTGGATATAGACACCATTATATCACCAAAATATATTACAGCTGCCCAGATAGTAAGCTATGTTCGTGCTATGCAAAATAGTATGGGCAGTAAGGTTAATGCACTTTACAAGATTTTGGATGGTAATGTAGAGGCACTTGAGTTTATTGTTGAGAATGGGCGAGCATTTACCGGCAAAAAGTTATCAGAACTTGTAATAAAGCCAGGTGTTATAATTGCCTGTATACAACGTAAGGGAAGAATAATATTTCCAAACGGTGAATCAACGATTGAGGATGCCGACAGGGTAATTATTACTACCACTATTCCAAAGCTTTCCGATCTACGTGGAATTTTTGAATTAGATTCCGAAACGGAGCTTTAATATATGAATATAAGAATGATAGGTTACACCATAGGTGTAGTACTTTTGTGTATGGCAGCCTTAATGGTTCTGCCACTTATTACTTCATTTATCTATGATGGAACAGACACATCCGCTTTTGCAGCGTCCATAGCAATAACAGTTGCTGTAGGGGCTGCGCTTGCATTAATGAAACCGCATAACACTAGAATATTTGCCCGTGAAGGGTTTTTAATCGTTGCACTGTCATGGATAATGTTGTCCTTGTTCGGTGCACTTCCGTTTGTACTTTCCGGTGCGATACCGAACTATATTGATGCAATGTTTGAAAGTATGTCGGGATTTACTACAACCGGAGCATCTATTTTAACCGAGATAGAGTCACTAGAAAAAGGCGTGCTGTTTTGGCGTAGCTTTACACACTGGATAGGTGGCATGGGTGTTCTTGTATTTATACTTGCCATTCTTCCTTTATCAGGTGGTCGAAACATGCATGTAATGCGTGCTGAGGTTCCGGGGCCTACTGTCTCTAAGCTGCTGCCTAAGATGCGCAATACAGCTTTAGTGCTTTACGGTATCTATATGGCACTTACGCTGTTAGAGATAATCCTACTACTATTTGCGGGAATGCCGTTATTTGATAGTATGGTGCATGCGTTTGGTACAGCCGGTACCGGTGGATTTTCGATAAAAAATGCATCTATTGCTGCATACGATAGTGCAACGATAGATTGGATTATTACGATATTCATGCTATTATTTGGAATAAACTTTAACATCTACTACCTATTGCTTATACGTCAGTTTGCCAAGGCGTTTTTTGATGAGGAGCTTAAGGCATATATAGCAATTGTTGTTGCAAGTATAGTTGCAATAAGCATAAATATTTTCAGTATCTACGGTGATGTATTTACCACCGTACGCTATGCTGCGTTTCAAGTTGCTACGATTATTACTACTACCGGATATGCAACCGCTAACTTTGATGAATGGCCGGAGTTTTCAAAATCGCTACTTGTACTGTTAATGTTTATTGGTGCCTCAGCCGGTTCTACCGGCGGTGGACTTAAAGTATCAAGATTAATCATTATGTTAAAATCAGTTTTATGTGGACTTAAAACACAGCTGTATCCAAGCAGTGTTAATATCGTAAGATTGCAGGGTAGAAAGGTAGAGGACTCCACCGTGCGGGAGGTTCATGGTTACTTTATTCTTTACATGTTTATAATGCTTTTTTCCTTTTTAATTGTTTCGCTTGATGGGTTTTCTTTTGAAACATCATTTACTGCGGTTGTAGCCTGCCTTAACAATATAGGACCGGGTCTTGATATGGTTGGACCGATAGGGAACTACTCAGAGTTTTCGCCACTATCGAAGATAGTGTTATTCCTAAACATGGTGATCGGGCGATTGGAGATACTACCGATAATAATAATGTTTACACCTTCTGCGTGGAACGGTCGCTGGATAACAAGAAAAGATTAAATACTTTATAGAGGGCATGTGGCTAATGGTTTGTCACATGCACTCATTGTTTTAAATAAAAAATTAACGCATTATAATTATAGGTGATTTGTAATGTATTGCATGAAGTGTGGTAAAAATAATAACAACACAGAAAGGTACTGTGGACATTGTGGAACAGCCCTAGCTGACCCCTCTTATACTTCGGTACCCAATAATATGACCAATAATACAGGTTACAATAATTTAGCTAACGGTGGAAATAAGAGAAGTTCTGCCGGGGGATGTATAATTGCGGTAATTTTAGCACTTTCGGTATTAATTACAATTTTAATTCTGTTTAGTATTGGGGATGAACCGGAAAGCGATAGCCTTGCATCAGCTTTCGAAAATAATTTCGAGACTGATATTGCTGTGGATACACAGCCGTTAGAAATTGAGAATCTAAGAGATTTTTATACTACACCTGCTGGTGATGGTACCGATGTAAACACTATAATGTTGTATTTAATCGGCTCCGACCTTGAAAGCTACGGTGGCTTTGGTAGCGAAGATATAGAGGAGATGTTAGGGGCACAGATTGGTAACAATATAAACCTGATTATCATGACAGGCGGTAGTACCTATTGGCATATGGACGAGATAAGTAGCGAGCGCTGCCAATATTGGCAGGTGAAGGATGGTGAGCTTGTACTAATTGATGACAGTTTGGGTCAGCTTAACATGACCGACACACAAACGCTCACAAATTTTATTAAGGATACAGCTACTGCATATCCGGCAGATAGATACAGCCTAATACTATGGAATCATGGAGGAGGGACATTTGGAGGATTTGGGCACGACGAAAACTTTCCGGATACCACATTAAACTTAGACTTAATTTCGAATGCCCTTTTGGATGCGAATATAAAGTTCGACTTTGTAGGCTTTGATGCATGCCTTATGGCGACAGCAGAAACTGCCCTTATGCTAGAGCCCTATGCCGATTACCTCATAGCATCCCAGGAGGTCGAGCCCGGTATTGGTTGGTATTATACCGACTGGCTTACAAAACTTAGCCGAAATCCATCTATGCCCACCGAAGAGTTAGGCAGGTATATAATTGATGATTATGTTGTAAACTGCGAAGATGAAATGTACAACCCAAATGCAACATTATCAATAATTGATTTGCGATATATGCCGTATACCTATGATGTATTGACTGGGTTTTTTATTAGTGCATCTGATGAGGTTAGAGATAATAAATACATAATGATATCAACTGCAAGAAACTTTGCCAAAGATTTTGGTGATGGAGATTTTGAACAGATAGATATTATAGATTATGCAGGCATGGTAGATATAGAAGGTAAAACCGAGGTGATAGCGGCAGTAAACTCTGCTGTTGTATATTATAATAGTAGCTCTGATGTAAGGGATGCCCACGGTATGGCTATGTATTTCCCGTACAACTATCTTTCGTACTATGATGATATGCAGGATTTGCTACATGAGATAGGGTTTTCGACACAGTACACAGGTTTCTTTGATATTTTCATAAGTGCAATGTCAGGTGGGCAGACTCAAGGATATTCCGGAATCAGCGTTTCAGATAAGGATTGGTTTGATGAGGAAATGGCAGATGTATACGAGCAGGAAGTCGGTACAAATGTTTTTGAGGAGATTTTGATTGATGAGAAGGATGATAACTTTGTTCTAAGCCTTACCGATGAACAATGGGAAGAGATAAAAACAATAGAACTACAGGTTTTACTTGATGACGGTGAGGGGTATATAGATTTAGGTAGTGATAATGTCTATGAGTTTGATGATGACGGAGACCTAAAGATAGAGTTTGACTACACATGGGTATCGATAGATCAAAATATAGTTCCGTTTTATATGGAAGAGGAAGACTATGAAAGTGATGATTGGTATACATATGGATATGTGCCGGCATTATTGAACGATGAGGAGTATGTAGAGGTAATACTTCAATGGGATAATGAAACTCCTACCGGCTACGTAGCAGGATATCGTCGATACTCCGAAACGGGTGATCCGATTGCAAAAGGTTTATTTGAATTTTTTCCGGGCGATACACTTAACTGGATTATAGACTACTACACCTATGAAGGTGACTATGAGGACTGGTACTATTTCGGCGATGAATATGTTGTAGCGGAAGATGAGATGTTGGTTGGGTATGAGTATGTGGGCGATATGGATGCATTAATTTATTTTGTGCTTACCGATTACCACAATAACGTTTATGAAACCGAGGCTGTTATCTACAGTGACTATTAATGGATGAAAGTAAAAGGAATTTATACATTTCACAGATCAAGTTAGATCGAAAGATAAAGAAGGATAGCTATGTTAGTGATCTTGCAGTAGTTAAGTTTTTAGAAAAAGGAAAAATGCTAAACCTTAATAAAGGTGTAACATTTTTTGTAGGAGAAAATGGTACAGGAAAATCAACTCTTATAGAGGCAATAGCAGTTGCCTATGGATTTAATCCTGAGGGTGGGAGCAAAAATTTTAACTTTTCTACCGTACATGCACACTCTGACCTACACGAGTATATTACGCTTGCAAAAAGGGGCTTGGCAAAGGATGGTTACTTTCTTAGGGCAGAAAGCTATTTTAATGTAGCATCCAACATAGATGAAATGGACGAGGATTTGCCCGATGCAATAAAAATTGTTAACAGCTATGGTGGTAGATCGTTGCACATGCAATCGCATGGAGAAAGCTTTTTATCACTTGTACAAAATAGATTCTTTGGAAACGGACTATATATTTTAGATGAGCCGGAAGCGGCATTATCTCCCAGTCGATTATTAACCTTAATGGCAGAAATCGACTATCTTGCAAAAAACAACTCGCAGTTTATTATTGCAACACACTCCCCAATCCTTATGACTTTGCCGGATTCTGAAATTTTTGAGTTTACATCAGACGGGATTGCATCGGTACACTACAGCGAAACAGAGCACTATCAGCTTACTCGCAGAATGCTTGAGAACCCCGATAGAATTCTAAGAGCGCTTCTTTGACAATTGACATTAGTTCTTTATAATAGTATAATTAATCTTAATCTATATTGTAAATACAGGCTAAAAACAGGATGAGAAAATTATTAAAAGAAGCAAAAAGAATTGTAATTAAGGTAGGTTCGTCTACCCTTACTCATGATACCGGCAGGATGAATCTTGCAAGAGCAGAAAAGCTATCCATGGTTATAAGTGACCTTTCGAACAGTGGGCTTACCCCTATACTTGTAAGTTCCGGCTCGGTAGCCCTTGGTGTGGGTAAACTACAGTTAACCCCCTCTAAGGACGATATACAGCTAAAGCAGGCTGCTGCCGCTGTAGGCCAGTGTGAGCTTATGAGCATGTATGATAGGTTTTTTTCAGCATACGGTAAACAGATTGCACAGCTTCTGTTAACTAAGGATGTTTTGGACCATACAGATAGGCGTTTAAATGCTATTAATACCTTTGAAAGCCTTTTTAGCATGGGAATAATACCGGTTGTTAATGAAAATGACACAGTATCCTTTGAAGGAATTAAGTTTGCCGATAATGATATGCTTGCCTCCTATGTAGCGACCATTATAGCTGCCGATGTAATGATAATACTATCAGATATTGATGGGCTCTATGATCGTAATCCAACATTGCCGGATGCAAAGTTAATAACATCTATAGATGCTATAACAGATGAGGTTAGGGGACTTGCAGCACCTACAGGAACAAAAAGAGGCACCGGTGGCATGGCAACAAAGCTTGATGCAGCAAATATTACGACTCGAAGTGGAATACCTATGATAATTGCAAACGGTAAAAAACCGGAGATACTATATGATATTTTGGCAGGCAAAGAGGTAGGTACTTTTTTTGCACCGAATAAAACAAACTAAACTATAGAATTGGATAATATGCAACAAAGATTAAGAAAAGTTCTTTTTAATAAATGGCTGTGGATTGCACTACAGCTATTATTGATTTACTATCTTTGCATAACTTTTGGAATGCATTATGAGTCAAGAGACGATTCATACATAGCCTATATTCTCTCAAGACCGTTGAATGATTTCTCACCATTTCAACACGCGATATTTTCTAGTGTTATTAGCTCACTTTATTCAAGGTTTGCATTATCTTGGTTTTCGATAATTTCTGTTGTCAGTATCTTTGTCTCGGTTGCTACTATATCATATGTTTTTTACAGCGTTTTATCAAAGCGACTTTGGCCGCTTTACTTATTATTGGGTGGTAGCATATTTTATCTGGCCGGCGGGCTTATATTAGTAAATTTTACAAGAACGGCAGCAGTAGTTGGCTTAGCCGGCGGATTTTTATTACTTTATGCCGTAGAAAAAAAGCAAAATAAACTTTTGTTCGCTACAAGAATAGCCTTTGCAACTGCATTACTTATGCTATCCTCGATGATAAGGGAGGATAGCCTACTACTTATTACAGGTTTTTTAGGATTAGTTGTAATAGGAAGATTTATAACAGAGTATGATTTTTCAGTTCAAGGATTTACTATATATTTAAAAAAGTATCTACCATGCCTTCTTATTCCTGCTATTGCACTTTTAACCCCGTTGACAAATGATTTCTTTATTAACGAGGAGGAAAAACAGTTTATAGAGTTTGGACAATCTATGTCCATTATTGTAGACTATCCGATTAACTATGATGAGCTTGACAAAGATTTGTTTATAGAAAAGTTTGGAAAATCATATTATGAAGATGTGGAATCCTATGTTATCGATACTGCGAGAATAGATTTTGATGTTTTTGATAATGATACGGTAGCGCAGATTGCCGATTTTATCGATAGTGTTCCCAATGAAGCATATACCGATATTCTTTTTTCACCGATTATAAGGATTATTTTCTTTCCTTTTTTCGTGTTATCGCTTTATGTGCTTTTTACCCTACCGGTGAGAAAGAAGCTTTTCATAGTTTTACAATGGGCAGCCCTTATCGCCTTTATTATCTACTTTACAGTTGAGGGCAGATATCTACCAAGGATAAGCGATCCTGTTGCTATTACCTGCCTGCTTGCAACGCTTTATATTTGTTATGGCAGTGAGATGCAAAGTAGATTTGGTGAAAAAAACTTTGTGAATTTTAAAAAATCCGGTGTTGCAGCGATATGTGTTTTAATTGTATTGTTTGTTGATATTGGTATTACCTCAGTAGAGCCATATGTATTAAATGAAGAGGAGAAGGAAGATGTTATTGCAACACTTGATGCAATAAACAGTGATAAGGAGCATATATACGTAACACCGATGTATATCATGAACTACTATGCATTTGATGTGTTTGAGCCAATACCGGCAGGTGACTATCTTTCCAATGCAATATTACTTAATGGTTGGGCTTCACGCGTACCGTATACCAAGGTAGCACTACAAAATATAGGTGTAGGCAACCCAATGGTCGCATTACTTGAAATGGACAATGTAGTCTCGTTTTTTGATAAGACGATATACGATTATCTAAAACGCCATTATAGTGAAGATATAATGGTAAGTAAGATAGGTAATATAGACGACTATGATATAATCAAGTATACATTACCGCTTAGTGGTAACTATGATATTCTTGATATCGATGCAGAGATTGAGTTTGCACAGCCCAAATATCCCCTTTACGCAGATTATGTAAGTGGTGAGATAGGGGACACAGAGGGTATTGAATACCTGTACTTAAATATTGAACGGGGCGATAGTATTCGCAGCTACCGATTAGAACTTTTGGAAAACGGAGAGTTTAGTGCAAATCTTTATGATCCGGAATACGAATATGAGATATTTAAGGCTCCAGGACTATATGATATTTCACTTGTTGCAAAGATGCAAAGCGGCGAACTTTTAAAAATTATAGTAGAATAATTAAACACCCGATATATAACGAAGGAGTACATTATGATACCTTTTAATAAACCGCCCACAATTGGAACAGAACTGTTATTTATTGAAGAAGCAATAAAATCCAATAAAATTTCTGGTGATGGTAAATTTACCAAGCTTTGCAACTCTTGGTTTGAAAAGCAGACCGGTATGGGAGTTTTACTTACAACATCCGGCACCCATGCCATAGAGATGGCGGCGCTACTTTTAGATATAAAGCCCGGTGACGAAGTTATCATGCCATCCTATACGTTTGTATCCACGGCTAACGCATTTGTGTTACGTGGTGCAGAAATAGTGTTTGTTGATATACGCCCAGATACAATGAATATAGATGAGAAATTAATTGAAGAGGCTATTACAGAAAAAACAAGGGCTATCGTGGCTGTTCATTATGCAGGTGTCTCCTGCGAGATGGATAGCATAAATGCTATTGCAAAAAAACACAATATTGCAGTAGTAGAAGATGCTGCTCAAGGTGTTATGGCGAGTTATAAGGGTAAACCGCTTGGCTCGTTAAGCGATTTTGCTTGCTATAGTTTTCACGAAACCAAGAACTTTTCGATGGGTGAGGGTGGAGCGATCCTACTTCCAAAAGGTGAAATATTTAGCAAGGCAGAGGTAGTAAGAGAAAAAGGAACTAACCGAAGCCGTTTTTTCCGTGGAGAGGTCGATAAATACAACTGGGTAGGTGTAGGGTCGTCCTACCTTCCGAGCGAGCTTAATGCTGCATATCTTTATGCACAGCTTTTACAGGCTGAAACTATTAATGAGATAAGGAAAAAGTGCTGGAGTTACTACTATAATGCACTTTCGGTACTGGAAAAACAGGGGTTCCTAGAACTGCCGCATGTCCCGCAGGAATGTGATCATAACGGCCATATGTTCTATATAAAGTTAAAAGATTTAGCTCAACGCACTAAGTTTAATGAATATCTAAACTCAAGAGGTGTTCACAGTGTATTTCATTATATTCCATTACATTCAAGCGAGTTTGGTATGAAACACAGTAGGTTTGTAGGTGAGGATAGATATACAACATTGGAGAGTGAGCGCCTTACAAGACTTCCGCTCTACTATAATATAGAGTTAAGCGACCTTGTACACGTGGTTGATTGTGTTTTCGATTTCTTTGGGTCCGATTGTTAGTGTAGTCGAATAGCTTTACATCATTCGCTAACTACGACGGTAAACTATAGAAAATATTCGATATAGTTGGGTGTAGCAGTGTTTTTTAGATGTATACAGCTAAATTCATGGCTTACATCAACATTTACAATCTTAAATTGCGAAATGTTCTTTGCATCTACTGCAACCGACTCGTACACAAAAGATACTCCAATATTGTTGGCTACAAGTTCGATTATTGTCTTAAATGAATTTGTCTGAATCTTACTGTTAAAACTTTGTACGGTATAATTACAATCGGTAAGCAGCCGCTCAAACACCTCCCTTGTGCCGGAACCTTCCTCCCTCAATATCAACCTTTCAGCAAACACCTGTTCAAGAGAAATCTCATTTCCTGCAAAGGGATGGTCGGACGAACATATTCCGACAAGTTTCTCCTTTTTGTATAAATAATGAGAAAAATCCTCTTTGTTTACATAACCCTCTATAAATACAAGGTCTAACTTGCCGTTTCTAAGTGCAGTAAGCAGGCTGTTTGTATTGTCCACAATATAGTAAAGATCTATATCCACGGCCGATAACAGCTCTGTTATTCGGCCGTTAATTACGAACTCGCCTATTGTCTTAGTTGCACCTACACGAAGTATAGTCCTACCACTATCAGATAGGCTGTATAACAGCTTTTGTCTATTATACTCTGCACTTCTTGCATAACTCTCTAATATATCGGCTTTTGCTGTGCGCTTAAGAACTCTGTTCTTATAGATGAAAAGTTTACACCCGTATTCGGCTTCGAGTTGTTTTATGTGATTAGTCACAGCAGGTTGTGTCATATTTAGTTTTTCTGCAGTAACACGGTAGTTTAGGCATTTACAAAGAGTTAAAAATGTATATATTTTATAGTCAAGCATCTATACTCCATAAATAAAATTTATTGATTAATTAATAATGATTATTTTATTTTATCATAAAAATATGTTATTATCAATATGTAATAAAAGCTAGGAGAAGAAAATGATAAAAATATTGCCGGGTGTTTTACTTGCCGCTGCAATTGCGGTAGTCTCAAGATTTATTGAGGGTATTTTACCGATACATCTAATCGGCGCATCGGTTATTGCACTGTTTATCGGAATGATAATCAACACAATAAAAAAACCATCCGAAAAAGTTGTAAAGGGACTTAACTTCACATCTAAAAAATTACTTAAGTTTGCTATTATACTGCTTGGCTCATCACTAAGTATCAGCACAATACTTACCGTTGGTGCACATTCGTTAACGGTTATGCTTTTTACCCTTGCAACCTGCTTTGGTGTAGGATTTTTTACAGGACGTGCACTGGGGCTTAACTGGAAGATGTCCAATTTAATATCCGCAGGTACAGGTATATGTGGTGGATCTGCAATTGCTGCTATTGCACCGGTTATAGATGCCGACGATACCGATATAGCCTTTGGGATGTCAGCCACATTTATATTCGATATGATCATGATTCTAATATTCCCAATAATGGGAAGTATGCTTGGCCTAACTGATATGGCCTACGGCCTGTGGGCAGGAACAGCTGTAAACGATACATCAAGTGTTGTTGCGGCGGGATATGCTTTTAGTGAGGCGGCAGGGGACTATGCAACTATGGTAAAGCTAACAAGGACCATTGCAATTATCCCAACTGTATTAATTTTTGCGGCAATAGGCATACATGTTAAACGCAAAGAGCTTGCAGCAGCGCACAGCAATGCAGGTGTAGAACATAAAAAGCTTAACATGGTATCGGTAATACCGTGGTTTATTCTTGGGTTTCTTGCCCTTGCAATAATAAACAGCTATGGGTTAATACCTACAGAGATATCAGCTGTCCTAAAAGAGGTCAGTAAGTTTTTAATGGTTATGGCACTTGCTGCAATCGGCCTTAAAACCGATGTTATGCACATGAAAAAAGCCGGACTAAAACCCATGTTACATGGATTCATAATATCGGCTCTTGTTGTTATTGTTGCTATTACAGTACAGTTTGCTATAGGTATAGTATAACTATAGCACTTTACGGCAAGACATTTAAATTGCCTTTTCCCGTTATATATTGTATATCTATACGGTATACCTCTGTGGCTTTAAGGCTGCTGGTTAGCTCGTTTTCAAACATATTCATTGCATTGGGGGTGTAGCGCTCACACAGTAGTTTAAGTGCTTTTATTCTTTCTGATTCATCAACTATAGCAGATGCAGTACCACGAACAATTGCTGATTCATACTCGGTAGTAAATCTCTCCTGTATTACTTTACATAATGCAACACAGCTAATACAAACATTGTTATTATTCAAAAGCGAATCATTTTTAAAACCCTTCTTTGCACTGTGAAAATATATAATATTATTATGCCTTACTATGTTTACCGAAACACAGTAGGGCATATTTTCGTTATCAATCATAGCTATAGTTGCATAGCTACATCTGTCACATATATCAAGGGCATATTCAGCCGAAAGCTGCCTATCTTTTCTTCTCATCTTCTAGCACCTATAAAATTCGATACCCTTCTCTCCAAGCTTTTTTAGCAGAGCTTTTTCATCGTCCGATAGTTCAATATTAAGATCGTTGTCAACTAGGTTGCAGCGCTTTGTTTCATTAGATTGCAAAAATAGAGATATCATTCTAAGGGCATATCTTACCGAGTTAATCTCCTTCTCGCTAAAAATACGTGGTTCTCTACAATCTTCTATACCTAAGATAATATGGGAGTGCTTTTTTCCACGTGATTGCGCTAATAAAAATGATTTTATACCTTGATTTTTAAACATCCAGTAGGTATCATCCTGCTCTATTTGGCTAGTGTCATTGCTATATATTACATCAGTCTTGTTAAGCTCCAGGAAAAGTGGTTTTAAAGTATCAGTGTCAATATTTTTAAAGCTAGCAAGCTCTTTTTTTACATCTCCTTTACACCACTCGAATGTCATTTCGTAGCTAGAACCACTATTTTTTGCCTCCACAAAATAACAGCGGTCGGCATGTAAACGATTACCCATAAGCTGTAGTACCGAGTTAATAGCTGTGTGGGCATCGTGGGATTCATACATTGAATCAAATATAGTTGATATTAAATAAGAATCAAAGTAAGAACTTGCTATTCTGTTTGCATTATCTACAACGGTAAGGTTCTTCATAGTTCCATCTGCAAGATCCTCGGTATATACGGTATAGCAATCCTTACCCTTTAGCTTTGATTGATACAAGGCTTTATCGGCAGATTTATATAGCTCATCATAGTCTGTGCCATGTTCTGGGTAGATGGAAATCCCTATACTGCCTGAAATCTTGTAATCATCATTTTCGCCGGAAAAAGTATTTTGAAATGCCTTGCTAATAGACTCAGCCTTTGAGTTTATTAGTTTACTGCTATCTACATCGGTTAAAAAGATAATGAACTCATCGCCACCTATACGACCGATTATATCGTCATCTCGAAAGCTTGAATGTAAATTTTCGGCAATTTCGCTTAGCACTAAATCCCCAAAATGGTGGCCAAGATTATCATTAACGGCCTTGAAATTATCAATATCTACGATAAAGAGTGCATGTTTTTTGTTAGAATATTGTGATGTGGCCTCTTTTATTGCCTCCTCGGTAGAGATTTTGTTAAGACACTTTGTAAGTAGATCGGTGCGTGACATTGTTTCAAATGTCTTTTGGTCATGAATATCAAATGTTTTGCCGATAGAAAAAAGTGCAACTCCATTACTATCATATGTAGTTTTAAATACGACCCTAAAATAACGATGGCCGCCCTCATGAAGATTAAATCTTACATCAAAAGGACGTGTATCACCGCTATACATGGCGTCGGCCATCTCTAAAAAAACAGGTATGTCTGGCTCATAAACCATACCGGCCTCTAACACTTCTTTTGGAAAAGGTTGTTTTTCTGCAGATAATTTTAATATAGATCGGCCTTTGCCAAAGAACTGTATCATTTTACTTTTAATATCAAGTGCCCAAAACCACTCGTCCGAAAGTTCTGCTACCGTGTTAAACAGATTGCGGTCTGAAATAGAGTTGTAAAAGAAACCATCAGATAGGTTTCTATCTTCGTATCCTGCAAGCTCTGAACGAATATCCTTAAGGTAACTTACGATGTAAAAGTCACTTTTACTATCGTTAATCTCAATTCTGTATAGATAAACCTCGGCAGGTAGGTCTTTGCCATTTAAGTCTTTAAAAAGCCAAAAAAGCTTGAAAAAACCTTTTTTTGCAACCTGGTCAAGGCTGTTTTTATAAACCACAAAGGAATCGCTGCCATCAGGTTGATTATCCGGTATCATTTTATAGATAGAATTTAGGTATTGTTGTTTATCGCTAAATCCAAATAGATTTACTGCAAACTCGTTGCAATATACTCTCTCATATTTGTCGTTAATAAGGTTAACACACAAAGGGGTGTGGTCAATTATGGCATGGAGTTGCTCCATAGTAACAACATCATTACTGTATGATGAAAAATGAGCATTGATAAAATCGTTAAACATTGCTTTCTCCTAACCGGTTACTGTTCTGTGAAAAGTAAGTTTTCAAAGTCACCTACGGGCATTGGTTTTGCATAGTAAAAGCCCTGTGCAGCATCACAGCCGATTTCTTGTAAGAAACCATGTTGGTCTACATCCTCTATGCCTTCAGCAACTGTATACATATCAAGATTTCCTGCAAGTCTAACAATACTGTCTACTACCAAACTGCCACGTTTGTCATCTTTGTAATTATCAAAAAAACTTTTATCAAGTTTTATGGTATCAGCCCTAAAGTTTTTTAGCATACCTAGTGAGGAGTAGCCGGAGCCAAAATCATCGATTGATACAGTGATGCCTGCTTCTTTTAACTCCCTTAGCAGTTCAATAAGCTTGGCCTCATTATCGGCAATACTGGTCTCGGTTATCTCTATCTCGATATATTTTGGTGGGATATTATAGTGTGTTATAGTCTGTTTAACATTAGCGACAAAATTAGTGTTTTTAAGGTTAGCGCGCGAAAAATTAACCGATATAGGTACGCAGTTCCTGCCTTGCTGCATCCATTTTT
Source organism: uncultured Oscillospiraceae bacterium (assembly GCA_964370765.1). Lineage (GTDB taxonomy): Bacteria > Bacillota > Clostridia > Oscillospirales > Ruminococcaceae > CAYJBH01. The sequence goes on along the minus strand of CAYJKW010000030.1, from coordinate 1,843 downwards.
GCAATACCTTACAAACCTGCTTAAGCATATAGCTATCCAGCTCTATTATAAACCCATTTCGCTCAAAAAGTGGGATGAAATCACTGGGATAGTAAATCTTGTCGTTGGAATCGATCCACCTTACAAGTGCTTCGGCTGCAATTATACTATTATCAGTTACCTTGAACTTGGGTTGTAGATACACTCTAAACTCTTCGTTTTGAAGTGCAGCATGCATCTTGTTTTCCATCTCGGTGTTCTTTAAAAGTTGAACCTTAAAGTTATCATCATAATCCCAATAAATTTCGCCGTTATGTGCCTTAGCATAGCTATGGGCAAGGTTAGTTCTACTAATTATCTCATCAATATCAGTAAGATTGTCCTCGATAATATACCTACCCAATCTAAAGTTAATCTGATGTCCTGGGGCACAGTCAAGTAGCTCCCAAAAACGAGTTTCATACATTGTTGAGGCCTTGAGCATATCGTTAAAAAAATCCTGCTCTGCAAACATTAGAAACTCATCGGCAGAAACTCTTGCTTGAATAAAATTAAACCCCTTAATCTCTTTTCCGGTATTTGCGATGGTACGTAACACCTCGTCACCAACAGTAAAGCCGAACAGTTCGTTTATAACCTTAAAGTTTACGACATCACCCTTTACAATACAATACGGTTTTGTTGGATTATCATGCAGAATTTGTGCCACATCTATCTTGAACCTTGTAAGGTTTCTTAGTCCTGTAAGTTCATCGTAGTAGGCAACCTTCTCCATCTGTCTTAAATTTCTTTGTTTAGAGATAAATATGTAGGCTATAACGATTACAAACACTATTACTATAGCTAAGCTTACAGCAGTTAAAAGTGAGGATATAAAATTGCTGTTACTTCTAACCATATCTTCCGGTACAACATACACAAGATGCCATCTATTAATTTCAAGTGGACGATAGATAGCGATACTGGTCTCGTCAGATATGGAAAATGTTACAATGTTATCTACACCTTCCATAAAATCTGTAGCTACTTCTTCGGTACTCACCCCATTCTCAAATATCGTGCCATCATGAGGGAACATATTATTGAATGCTGGATTGGTGCTAAGTAAAATATCACCATCACAGTTAACAATCATGGCATAGCCTTCTTCGCCAACTGTAGATGAAAGTATAGTGTTAAGGTATTCTGTATTATACTCTGCAGCGATAACACCTTCAACCTTGCCCATATATTCAATAGGGGAGGCAACGGCCACAACAGTATTTCCAGAGTGCTTTGATATATAGGGCTCGGATGTGACAAGTTCTCCGGAAAGTGCACCTTCGAAATAGGGGGAATCAGTTATGTTTACAAGGTCACCATTAGAGAGTATTCCATCACCGTAAACATCGGTTAGTATCAATGTTTCATATCCATAGTTGTTCTGCACAGATTCGATATAGGCAGTGGTAGTTTCATAATTATAGCCAAAAGCTGCAATAGCTTTAACTATACTTTCAAGGCTATTTCGGTTTGAGGTTAACTCGCTATTGAAGGAGGCTTGTTGTTGTTGCACAAGCTCACTAAGGGAGGCGGTAGTATCGTCTTCTAATGTAGTGTTTATCAAACGGTACGACTGAAAAAGTAAAACAATAATGAAGACAAACAGTAAAGTTGTCCCTATTACAAATTTCTTTTTACTATGCTTGTGCAAAAGTTGCATTTTTGAGCTCCGGTTAAATGAAAATATAGATACAAGCTATATAGTTAAATTATAGCATTAAAAAGAATATCATGCAATACTAAATGCTAAATAATAGAATTGAAAACTTGTAGGAGTACAATAGATATTGGACACTTGAAAAAACAAATAGAGAAATACAGC
>CAYJKW010000029.1:0-22675 GCA_964370765.1 uncultured Oscillospiraceae bacterium | reverse complement strand
TTTAAGCATTGTTATAGAGATTATGCGTTTACACGGGAGGAAAAACACTCCCATTTTCTTTTACTATATATTACGTCTTGCTAAGGCTAAATAATATGACCAGCTTAAAATCAAGTTATGAACTACTATAATTCCGGTATCACCTATAATATTATTAATTGATATTAATCACCACCATCGCCGCCATCACCACCGTCACAGCCACCATCAAATCCTCCACCGTCACAACCACCATACCCACCACAATCAGAGCTATCGCTACCATCATACCCACCGTCATCCCAACCACCAAAGTCATCGCTAGGACAATCAAATTCGTCGTTATTTGGCCGCTGTGCATAATCATTGGGGCCTGGTGTCATTGGATGGATATTATTACTACGACTATGAAAGCACTGTAGCTTATCGTTATTATAAGCTACTTTATAATCCTCGCCAAGTCGTAAAAGTTGCATTCTTAAAGACTCGAATATCTTGTAATGTTTCTTATACATATATATATAATACAACCACAATGGCATAAAAAAGCCAAGCGACATAAATGTAATAAGAAGAGCCTGCCCTCTTTTTCTTTTATAATAATGAGTCAATGTATTTACTCTCCTAAGTTCCATTCGTAATTTATCACGCTCGTTAAAAAAAAGTTGGAATTTAGGGTCGATTTGAGGTTGATTATCTTGCATATGTACTCCTTTTTTTAATTTTTAGCTTATAATGCAAATGTTATCTATCTGTTACAACGTCAAGTGCTTTAACAATGATATCTACAGCGCCTTTAATGCCTACCCTAGAGGTGTCAATACAAAGATCATAATTAAACATGTCTTCACAGTTTTGCCCTGTAAACTGTTCATGATATCTTGCTCTTTTCTTATCTACCGCTATTATCTCTTTAATCATAAGTTTTTCGCCCTTTGTTTTATCTTCAGGGGCTTTATCAAAACATCGTTTTACACGAAAATCCATATCAGAGGCATAGATAAATATTTTAAACGGGTTATGATCTCTTAATGTATAGTCAGAGCACCTACCAATAAACACACAGTCACCCTTTAGTGCAGCTTCCTTAATAATTTTATCAAACTCAAGCTGTACTGCTACTGATGGGGACTGAATGTAACTTGTAAATGAGCGACCAAAAGAATATGCATAATTTCTTGTTGACTGTTCGTCATATAGATTAAGGTAGCCTTCTGAAAGGCCAGTTTGTTCGGCAATTTTCCCAAGTAGTTCTTTGTCATAATATGCCCAGCTTAAAACATCGGCAAGGCGTTTGCCTACCTCTCGCCCACCACTTCCAAACTGCCTGTTAATTGTAACGATACCACCCATTTTCACGCTCCTTAATAGTTGTAAGTTTTTTTGTACTTAATAAATATTGCTATAACAATACATGTTCCTAAAATCTCTGCTACAGGAACCGCAAGCCAAAGTCCTATTTCACCGAAAAGTTGTGGAAGTAGCATTATCATAATAGCCTGCAACACAAGGGTTCTAAAAAATGATATAAATGCAGAAATTTTTCCATTGTTTAATGCTGTGAAAAATGCAGATGCAAATATATTTATACTTGAAAAAATATACGATATTGAAAAAAGCGTAAGAGCTGTTGCTGATAATTCCAGTAGATCTACATCATAACCCACAAAAATTTTTGCAAGTGGAGTCGCGAGTAAAACTCCTATAATTGTAAGTATAATTGATGATGTTATCATAAGGACAATACTCTTTTTAAACATCGACTTTAGCTCTACATAATTCTGCGCACCATAATTATAGCTTATAATCGGAGATGAGCCAATCGTATATCCTAAAAATGTAGAGACAAATACAAAGGAAACATACATTATAATACCATATGCCGAAACACCGTCAGCCCCAATATGTTTCATTAACTGAAGATTATATAGCATATTTATAAGTGACATCGAAACATTATTCATCATCTCAGATGCGCCATTTGTACAGCTTTGAAAAAGTGATTTAAAATCCCATTTGAATTTTGTAAATTTAAGACCACTGTTATTCCATCTGCTTGCAAAATATATAAGTGGAATTATACCTCCGATTACCTGACCACTAATAGTAGCAAGTGCAGCACCCGCTATACCTAAGTTAAGATGAACAATAAATACATAATCCAAAATAATGTTGGTTACACCTGAGGTAATTGATAATACCATTCCCATAGTAGGTTTATCTGCCACTACCACAAAGGGTTGAAAAGATGTTTGTAGAATAAATGCCGGAATACCAATAAGACTTATTACACCATATATTATACAGTCATCAAGCAGTTCCGGGGTTGCACCAAGCGCTACAGCGATCGGTTCTATAAAAATGATACCAAAAACAGCAAGTATTGTAGCCACAGAAAATAGAGTTACAAAAATCATTGTAAACACTTCATCTGCCTTTTGTTTTTTTTGCTCGCCTAAAAATTTAGCAACTAAGGCACAGCCACCCGTACCCAGCATAAATCCAAATGCACCAAAAATCATAATGAATGGCATTATTAAATTGAGTGAAGAAAATGCTTCTTTACCCACATAGTTTGATACAAACAATCCATCAACTACACCATATACAGATGTAATTATCATCATAATAATTGATGGAATTGTAAATCTTATTAGTTTTAAATAGTTAAAACTATCTGAGATCTGAATCCCCATTCCCCTTCTTTCTATAGATTACAAACTAATATAATTAATTATATATCGCTACTATTGAATAAATTTAATCTTTAATGAAGATTAAATTATTGTTTGTCCCTCCAAGATAGAACTGGTCCTGTCCATCAAACCACATATCATTAATCATCTCATTATCATTATTATAAATTTCAAAAACTATGAGGCCACTCAACCCTCCGTAACCTTGCTCAAGCCTTGCGCTATATTCGTGAGATCCGCTCGCATAATAAGCATCAACTAAACCTGTACCGTCCATCACAAAATATGCTGCTGTTTCATCACCATCAAGTCTCCACGTCCCCTTTGTAATGGTAAAATCTACAGTATCTAATTCTGTTCCATGTGCGTAATAAAATGTACTGGATATATATGGTATGTCGGTGCTAAAAATTGCAAGTGGCGGCATTTCCGGTACAATAAGATCCTCGCCGTTATTCATGCTATAGTACACATTAGATACATTAAAATTTTCAATAATTGAAGTGTTTAGACTATCTAACATAAACCAATTAAGGGTAACATTATCATAAAATGTAAATTCTTCTTTAAATGGCCTATCATCAAGCCCCGCGAGCAATGTTGAGGTCATACTCCAATCCACATAGGCACTATCACCATTAATAGTCGCGCTATTAATATAAAAGTCAAGTCCTGTTACTGCAGTTAATCCCTGTGCTAATTTTTCAATTGTTAAGTCACCGCTGTAGCTAAACTCGTACTTTTGTAAAAACTCAGAAGAGAAGTTTGATCTACCATTAAGAAAGTTTGCAATCAATATTCCGGTATTATTCCCATCATCTGTAGCTGCACCGCTGTTAATTAGTTCCTGTGCTATCCTATTTGAAATCAACTCCGGCTCATACTGGTCGACTATAAGTGGATCTACTATCATCTGTAAGTCAACAGGCTTTAGTGAATCGGAATCCTGTACATAGCTAAACAATCCTGCCCAACTCTCGCCAGCAGAATTTTCTATGTACATTTTTAAATATAGCTCTATTACTTCCTTGCCGTCAGCCTCGTTAATGAAAAAAGCTACAACTTCAGCATCGGTAACGACTTCACCATCTGATGTTGACCGGTAAAGATTAGTAACATTATCTATAATTGATACCATGTCGCTTGCTCCGGTTGCAATTATTTCATCTAATGTAATATAATCATCCGCTTTGATATCATAGTTCACCGATATAACATTCCCAACATTGTCACCACCTTGATGTGCTAAATAATGGGTCACAACCTGAACATACCTGTCTGTTGTTACAGGGTTAGATATAATTTGAATAGCACCATCCTTTGGAACTGCTGCCATAAATTCATCGGTAGCGGTTGCAACAGCTTGGTTCATGGCCTCGAGATCTTTTGCAGTACCAACGAAAGACGGTATCTCAGCTACATTTATCTCATTGTATTCCCTTTCATTGAATTCGACCTGTATCCCATGTAATACACTGCCTGTAGCTACTGTGGGGATGGGGTTAAGTTGTATTTTGTCTGTTTTGTAACAGCCGGCTAACCCCAGTGATAATATAATAATTATAATCATTATAAGTTTATTGTTTAACATATCTCTCCCTATCTTTGTCATTTCAAATTAATATGTATATCCATAATTATACACAAATAAATTAATAGTGTCAAAACTATTGCTTTACTGTGTATTTTTATATCTTTTCAAATTTACACTTTTTATATTAACGAAACTATGGTACAATGATAAAAAAATATTAATACTGAAGAGGTTTTTATGAAAGGTTGGTCCGAAAACAAACGAATCTATAAAATAATGCTTGTTGCTGCAGCAATTTTATTTTTTGTATTATATTTCCCCACTGTATCGAATGTTGCTACAACAATATTAAGCATAGTTTCGCCATTATTCACAGGAATTGCAATAGCCTATATACTTAATATACCGCTTACAAAATTTGAGAAAATTTACTTTCCTAAATCTCAAAACAAGTTTGTTAACAACAGCCGCCGCGGAGTATGTTTACTATTGTCTTTAGTAGTTATAATTGGAATCGCTGTACTTGTTATAGCGGTAGTCATTCCTGAAATAACACGTGCATTTTCGGTTGCACTGGAGGGATTACCCATATTAATAAATGATATTGAAAAATGGATTATTGCAAACCAACATATATTTCCAAGTATTGCTGATTTTATACTTGAGTACGTTAACGAAATTAATATCCCAAACTTTTTAAGTAGTGCTGCAACATACTTAACTAGCGGAATAGGCACTTTGTTCGATTCATCTATAACAGTTATATCTACCATTACCAGCAGTATATTTAATATTTTTATGGCTATAACCTTTTCACTTTTTTTAATATTTGCAAAAGAAAGCATCTTAAAACAACTACTAAAAGTACAAAAGGCATTTATAAAGCCTACTGTTACAAAAACAACAAACTTCATATTAAAAACACTTAACGAATCGTTCCACAGCTATATAATCGGCCAATGCACCGAGGCTGTTATACTTGGTTGCCTTTGTGCAGTTGGGATGCTTATATTCCGCTTTCCTTATGCCGGCGCAGTTGGGATGTTTGTAGGGCTTACTGCACTTATTCCGATAGTAGGCGCATATTTGGGTGCAATTTTAGGTGCAATTCTTATTCTTTTAACAGCACCGGGCAAGGTTTTGTTCTTTGTTATTTTTATAATAGTATTACAACAACTGGAGGGTAATGTAATCTATCCAAAGGTTGTTGGTAGCACAATCGGACTTCCCGGTGTATGGGTGCTTGCAGCAGTTGTTGTAGGCGGTGGCCTTGGTGGCGTTATCGGAATGATAATCAGTGTCCCGGTAGCATCGGCAGCGTATAAAATCATGGCACACTATACAAACGAGAGACTTAAACTACAGCCAGCCACTATTGTGGCAGAGGATGACGCAATAGGTTAGTTAATGTTATTAATATGCACATTCGGACTAAACGGATAAACCGATAGTTCACAGCTTTCTAGATCTTCATTGTGCATATATACTGCACTAATAGTACTACATTCATATGTCTTATAATAATATATTCCTTTATTAGCATTGATACAGCAGGAGTAAACTGTTATATCGTGTTTATCGCCGTCCAGTACACTTCCGCGTACCATCGCTACGGCATCAAGCATATGAAACATCTGAATCATTGATGCCGTTGTGTTTTTTTCTGCAACGGCATTTGCTTTTAGAAAATACGATTTAACAAACCTTGATTGAGATGAATAATCACCCGGTAACCCCAAGGCACCTAAACCCATGCAATAATGATTAAGCTCTATTTCACTTGTCATTGTATTGGCAGGGCTTTTATTGGATAGATGCATATAGTTATTTAGGTTATGCATCTGCATATCAAAAGATGGATTGTTGGTCAATATACCGGTTGGGTTTTCATACACATTCATTCCGGATTTAGTACACTCTACTACTAAAGATGTACCGCTATCAGATATAATAAAATGCAACTCCGGTATTGCTAAACCCTGTATAAACGGTGTATCTGTTATGTTTATGTTTTTCAAAAGTTCCCGCACTTTTGTAATGCTATCTGCCTTACAAAGAATATATGGTATAAATTCATTTACAGTGATATTATCTTTAGGGCTGTTGCTTTTATAAAACGACGCCATCCCAGGAAAGTTTAACCCAGCCATATATAAGCCTTTTTCATTTACAGCCTCGGCAAATAATGGAAAGTTATCTACAATCATTGCAGTTCCCATCAATGCATAGTGGCTTTTTAACGGCGGCATCTCTTTAAAATTGAATCGATAGTTTCTTGGAGCTATGACAATTTCTCTATCAAAATTGAAGCTGATGTCCATATTTCTACCTAAATATAAATCGCCATTTTCCCATGCAATTGATGTACACATTAGTTGTGACCTCCTGTTTGTTTGTTTATTTATATATTTAACCTATATTCCAACAGCAATAGTTATTGCTGTTTTTATTTTTCCTTTATGACTTGCTTGACATAAAATATTTTTTCAGTATAATTAGTTCTATACAAAACTGTTTTATCTAAAACTATTTAATAGGTGTAAAGATGGATGCAACCTTAATTGGCTATGAAATAAAAAAAATGAGTCACTCGGTAAAGAGGGCGCTTGCAAAAACTGCAGTATGCAAAAACGATGGTGTAAAACCATTTCATATGGAGGTTATTGTTTTTATCGGGAGTAACGACTCCGCTGTTTTTCAACGTGATATTGAGAAACGTTATGATTTAAAAAGGGCTACGGTTAGCCTTGGGCTTGATGATATGGAAAAAGAAGGCCTAATTAAAAGAGTAAGTGTAAAAAACGATGCTAGGTTAAAACAAATAGTGTTGACCGACAAAGCAATAAATTTTTATGAGCATGCAAAAAAAGCTATAATGGAGGTTGAAAGTTATCTGGTTCAAGGGCTTGATCCAGATGAAATCGAAACTGTAATTAAAGTTTTTAATAAGATAGAGGAAAACGCAAAAAAATATTTAGGAGAAGTATAACTGTGGATAGCAAAAAAATCGAAATATTTGAAAAACTACCCGTTTCTCAAGCGGTATGGAAGCTTGCAGCACCGACAATTATTGGTATGATTGTAATGGTGTTTTACAATATGGTTGATACATTTTTTATAGGCTTAACAAACGATGCAAATCAGGTTGCCGCTGTTTCCCTTGCAATGCCCATTTTTATGATTTTAATGTCGTTCGGTGGATTGTTTGGAATTGGTGCAAGTGCCAATATATCACGATATCTTGGGGCAAAGCAGTTTGAAAAGGTGAAAAATTTCAGTAGCTTCGCATTTTGGGGTAGTTTAACAATCGGCGTTGTTTCCTTAGTAGTCTTTCTAACAAACATGGATATACTTGTTAATCTTACCGGTTCGGACGACCTGGCAGCACCATATGTTAACGGCTATTTAACATATATTGCCTTGGGCGCACCATTTATTATCTTGTCAAACACTCTAGGTTATTTAATACGTAGCGAGGGTAATGCCAAAGCTGCAATGATAGGTATGACCGTAGGCACTATAATAAATATTATACTAGATCCTATTTTTATATTTTTGCTTGATTTAGGTGTTGCCGGCGCAGCGGTAGCAACAGTTATTGCAAATATTGTATCTACTATTTATTATATTATAGTAATACTTAACATGAAAAACAGCCATCTATCAATAAACATAAAGGATATACGTTTTGGAGATGTGGCAAGAAAAACATTTGTTATCGGGACCCCTGCATCGCTTAATAATATACTCATGAGCTCTGCTTTTGTTGTTTATAATAGCTATCTTGCCGCCTATGGAAATGACCCTGTTGCTGCAATGGGTATTGTGATGAAGGTAACAATGATATATATCATGATTTTTGTGGGTTTAACCGTAGGTACACAGCCTTTACTTGGGTATTCTTACGGGGCAAAGCATTTTGATAGATTAAAGAAAACCATTAACTATATATTGCTTGTAACTACAATAGTAGGCGTTGTTTGTTTTGCTGTTTTCTTTTTTGGAGCCGAGTGGATTATTGCCGCTTTTATCAGAGATACCGCAGTAATCGAGTATGGAACAACCATGTTAAGAGCCCAGATAATAACGGTGCCATTTATCGGTATTATCTTTGTAGTTACAAATCTAATGCAGGTAGCAAACAAAGGGATGATCTCTTTAATTCTATCTGTCTGTAGACAAGGTCTTGTATTTATACCTGCCATAATTCTGTTGGATTTAACACTTGGCTTTAACGGGCTGGTATATGCTCAGGCTGTTGCTGATGTAATGTCTGTTATTTTATCTACAGCTGTTTATATCTGGTTTAGTAAAAAAATCCTTGCAGTTAAAAATTAATTTATTAGTATACAGCATGGTGATTTCTATTACTATTTATTATATATCATTTTCTGCTACTATTCAATAAAATATAGTGAGTATACATAATCAATAATAGTCTTTTTTATAGTCTTATCACAAATTTTAATGGAGGTAAACATTGAGTTGCATTATAAGAAAAGCTAAGGATACCGATAAAGCTGCAGTGTTAGCACTTGGGCACAAAATTGTCGACATTTACGAAAGGACACATCTTGGTGATGAAATTACCAACGAATATTTAGGTAGTGGCGCTTGCGATAGAGATCTATCGGCAATTTACAATAATGCAACCGTAATTTTAGAGGGTAACGAAATTATTGGCTTTATATATTGCGACAAAAACGAGATACAGGGTCTATCTGTAGATATTCCCTATTGGGGGAAAGGTATTGCACAGAAGTTGATTGCTTATGCAACACAAAATATCTTCAAAGATTATGATGAAATACAGCTTGAATGTTTTGTTACATCACCTCGGGGCAATAGATTTTATCAAAAAATGGGCTTTATCAACTGTGGTATCATCGATGGCGACGGTGGTAATAGAATATTGTACAAACGAAAAATCCGTGGCGATTTAACCCCCAAAGAGATCCTGCTAAATTGGATTGATGCCTTTAACAATGCAGATGTAAAAAAACTATCAGATTTTTATGATGATAATGCCATAAACCATCAGGTAGTAACCGATCCAGTTGTTGGTAAGCAGGCGATTTATCAGCGTTTCGCCGAAGAGTTTGATACAGCCGAAATGATATGTATCTTGGATAACATATTCATGGACGGTGATTGGGCAATAATGGAATGGCGTGACCCAAAAGGTTTTAGAGGTTGTGGCTTTTTTAATATTGTGGATGAAAAAATAGTTTTCCAACGTGGATATATGGACAAACTCTCATTCATGAAAATGAACAAGCTACCGATAGAGTAATAGATCACTATAAAACTCTTGCAATATTTATGCAAGAGTTTTTACTGTTTTTAAATGGCTTGACAAAAAATATAGTTGCGCTATAATAGTTATTATAACGCAACTATGCAAAGGGATTAAATAATGAAAAATGATCTGATTAAAGCAATCACTAAATTTTATCATGATCTATCTATTTCTGAGCTAAAACTTCAACACAGCTTGCAGGGAAATAAAAAGCTTACCTATAATGATATACTTTACCTTGATATTATCTTAGCACATTCCGGCGAATACACCTCCACACAAATCGCCGATATGCTTCAGGTATCAAGACCATCCGTTACAAAAAAGATAAAGGAACTTGTTAAAAAAGGGTATGTGACACGGCAACAAAGTAAAACGGATAAAAGAATCCATTATCTATTTATTAATGAAAGTGTCTATTTTGATTATTCAGGTGAGAGAATCGGCAACGAAATCGTAAAAAAATTAGACGGAAAATATTCTGATAACGATATCAGTAATCTATGTGAATTGCTAAACCTATTAAGCGATATTGTATCGGAGGATAAAACAGATAATGACATCAAATAATATCTTAAGTACGCAAAGCATACCTAAGCTATTTGCAAAATATTGTATACCGGCAGTAATTGCAATGATAATCTCAGGCGTACAGGGTATGATTGACGGAATATTTGTTGGCTCGTACGTAAGTAGTAATGCACTTGCAAGTGTTAATATTGCTATGCCATTTATGCAGCTGATTGTTGGCGTAGGTATGATTATCAGCATAGGCTCACAAAGCTACATTGGTCTAAATCTCGGACGAGGTAATAAGGAGAAGGCACAAAACTGTTTTCAGACATTTAAGATAATTATATTTGTTTGTTCAATATTAATTACAATTTTGGGCCTAACCTTAAACCGAAAGATAGCAGCGCTATTAGGCGCCGACGCTACCCTTATCGACGACTCATCTAGTTACATTAAACTAATTTCAATTTTTGCTGCACCTATCTGTATGATGTTTTATGTTGGTTTTTTGAATAGGGTTGTAGGAAAACCAGAAAAGTATTTTTATGGTTCTATTTTAAGCATTATAGTTAATATCTCGTTTGACTACATTTTTATTGCACGAATGGATCTAGGTGTTATGGGTGCTGCACTAGCAACAGGTATAGCATACTCATCCGCCCTTTTCATAGTTATCTCACCAATGTTAAACAAAAAGAACATTATTAACTTTTTTGTTGGAAAATTCTCAACCGAAAGCATCGGGCAGGTAATGTATAACGGCTCATCTGAAGGTATTAACTCCATATCAACTGCTGTAACTACCTTTTTATTCAATACTGCTTTAATGCAAATTTCCGGACCCGGAGGTGTTGCCGCATTCACTGCAATAAACTATATCGGTGGATTTGGCAGCATGCTGTTGTTTGGTATCTCGGACGGTGTTGGCCCTATTGTAAGTTACAATTTTGGAACACACGACTTAAAGCGCGTAAAACAATTAATGAAGTTATCTTATATATGTAACTTTATTTTTGGAATTATCCTATTCGCTATCCTGTTCTTTTTAGGTGAACAACTCGTAGGTTTATTTATCAAGGATGATCCATCATTAATTGACCTAGCTGCATCCGGCGGTAAGATATACGGACTTTCCTTTTTACTTTCCGGCTTTAATATATTAAATTCCGGATATTTCACCTTTATTGGTAGGGGGTTAGAATCAGTTATTGTCGCTGCAAGTAGGGGCCTTATCTTTGTAAGTATCGGTATTTTCGCGCTACCAATATTTTTTGGTATTGACGGTGTATGGATTAGTGTGTTTTTCGCCGAACTTTGTGCCACTATTATAGGTTTAGTATTACTTAAAATTGTCAAGAAAAAAACAGTCGAAACCGACTCTCTTAAAAGCTACGATGATACCATATTGCAATCTAATGATACTGTTAAAGTTATAGCTGCACAGAATAAAACTGATAGAGTAATAACGGTAAACAGGCAGTTTGGAAGTGGTGGACGAGAGGTCGCAAAACGACTTGCCGATGCTTTACAGTGTGCTTATTACGACAAGGAACTAATAATCTTTATTGCACAAAGCAGTGGTATATCCTCTGATTTAATAAACAAAATAGATGATATAGATATTAAAAATTACGTATATACATTTAGTCGTTCTTTTATGGCATATAATCAACTCCCATTTGGTGAAATAAAAACAGCTGAAAAAAAGATTCTAATTGAACTTGCTGATAGGACAAAAGGAGTATATGTAGGCAGATGCACCAATCATATATTAAGCGAATATAACCCTTTTAAAGTATTTATATACTCTTCTGATATGAAGTTAAAGGTTGATCGTTGTATTAATAAGGTGCCAGGAATCTTAAAATCAAAATCACGTGAACAGATAGAAAAAGAAATTATTTCTATCGATAATAAAAGAAAATCATACTACAAAGCAAGCACCGGAAAAGACTGGGACGATATGAACAACTACAATATCTGTATAGACACTTCAGAAGTAGGGATAAAAAAAGCAGTTGAACTCATTATATCTTCACTTGCCGATAAATAACACACAGTCCCCTACACAAATAATTTTTTTATGTTATAATATGAATACAGCTACATGTTCCCGCAGTATTCATGGTACGGATACAAACTAAAAACAAGTTTAAGATATAAGCATTAAGATATCTTTAATTTAAATACATTAGATTTTATACAACAAAAAAACACATATTCGCTACTTATACCGGATTAATTGAGGGCTAATATAATGATATGTAAGGATTGCGGAAAATCATTTGAGTTTACAAAGAGTGAAAAAATACTTTTAAAATCAAAAAATCTTTATACTTCTAGGAAATGTAAAGATTGTCGAAACAATAATAAAACCACTACATATCGTGCCAAAAATATTAAAAGCACTACTTATAAAGCAAGGTATAACAATCAAAAAAAACGTAAAAGCAAGCGTAACATTAATCTACCTATAGTTATTGCCGTTATTATAATGATACTTATAGTAGCCGTTGACATAACACCAAGTTTTATCAATTTTGACATTCATAAAAGCATATCTACAAATAGCGAACCCTATATTAGCACGCTGACATTTAGAACCGATGAATATCTACAAGAACATTTTGAAAAGCATGGTCGGAATATGGGGTTCGGCTCCACAGATGATTATTTACATGCTGCAAATCGTGTGATATCAAACAACAAGGTTTTGGTTAAAGCACAAAGCGATTCTGACACAGCATATTTTTTACAGTCAAGCGGTGAATTTGTTGTATTATCATATGATGGTTACATACGAACCTATTTTATACCAGAAGATGGTATAGAATATTTTAACAAACAATAATATATCTGAATAGTATTTTAGCGTTATGCAAGATATCAGGTTGAGGAGAACATAATAAGATGCGAAATGAAATAATAAAAATCACCGGTGCTAGAGAAAACAACCTTAATAACATATCGTTGGAAATACCAAAATATAAATTGGTTGCAATAACAGGTGTGTCTGGAAGCGGAAAATCAAGCTTTGCAATGGATATTTTGCAAAAAGAATGTCAGCGGCAGTATTTAGAATCAATGGGAATGGTGACAGATGGTCTGAATAAGCCTAAAGTAGACAGTATTGAAGGATTATCACCGTCTATATCGATAGGGCAAAGGGTTCTTTCTAATAATCCACGTTCTACAGTTGGAACATATACCGAGATATTGACCTACCTTCGTATTCTGTATGCAAAACTCGCCACAAGAATTTGCCCTAATTGCAATGCCGAAATTCCACCAAACTTTGATGATGATGAAGAAGAAATTGATTTTACACAAACATCTTGCCACAGCTGCAAAACACGCCTTGCGCACCTTAGCATGGCAAGCTTTTCTTTTAACAAAACAGAAGGTGCTTGCAAAAAATGCAATGGTATTGGCGTTATAAAGGATGTTGATTTTTCACAACTTATTGATGAGAATCGCACCATAAAAAATGGGGCAATCAAAATATGGGGTAATGAAGTATTTTGGGATCATTATTCATCTGTTCATGAAGCTTGTGGAAAGCATTATGGTTTTAATTTTGATGTCTCAAAACCCATTAAGGACTATAATAAGCTTGAAAGATTAGTTTTACTTGATGGTGTAGAGTGTGAAGATTTTAAAAAATTATTCCCCGATATTAAAAAACCAAAGCGAGTTATGGATGGATACGTTGAAGGGCTTCGTACATTTGTGAATAAAAAGGTTGTGGAGTCGGCAACAAAAAAAGTTTCTAACCCAGTAATTGCAAATGCAATAGGTAGCATTACATGTGATGAGTGCGCTGGTTCACGGCTTGGTTTTGACGGCAGAACTGCAACACTTAATGGTAAAACTATAACTGAAATAAGTGCTTTTACAATGTCTACACTAATGAAGTTTATAGACGATTTACAACAAAATTTATCTGTTCCGGCGCAGGAAATATCAACTGTTGTTGTGTGCGATATTGTAAAACGTTTAAAAGGTATTGTAAGAATTGGACTTGAGTACCTATCAATAGATCGCCCTGTTTCTACATTATCAGGGGGCGAAAGCCAACGCTTAAGGCTTACAAATATTTTAGAAAGCGGTCTTACCGGAGTGTTATATATATTAGATGAGCCAACAACAGGACTTCATGCAAGTGATACAGGTTTGCTTCTTAACTCCATAAAAAAATTACGTGATTTAGGTAATACCATTATAGTTATCGAGCATGATATGGACTTTGTAAAACAATGTGATTATATAATTGACTTTGGTGTTGGGGCCGGATCTTTAGGTGGAAACATTGTAGCAATCGGTACACCGTTAGAAGTTGCATCAAACAACACTTCAAAAACTGCAAAATATTTAAAAGAGCAAAAACCAATGCTTAGCAGTAAAAAAATAAATGCATCCAGCTTTATAACGGTAAAAGATGCCACTGTGCATAACCTTAAAAATGTTTCAACCGAAATACCTCTAGGACAGTTTGTCTGCTTTGCCGGAGTTTCCGGTAGCGGTAAAAGCTCCCTTGTTTTTGATGTTATTGAACAACGCAAAAATGCTAAATCTATACAAGGATTTAATAATATTAAAGAGATAATAAAAATTGACCAAAGCCCAATTGGAAGACAAAGCCGAAGTAATATTGCAACATACACCGAGGTTTTCACGTTAATTAGAGCCTTGTTTTCTTCCACAGAACAGGCAAAAAAACTTAGGTTAAAACAATCTGATTTTTCTTTTAACGTTAAAGGCGGAAGATGTGAAAAATGTGAGGGACTTGGTGTCATTCCGCTTGATATGCAGTTTTTGGACGATGTCGAGGTAATATGTCCGGTTTGTAAAGGACATAGGTTTAAGAAAAAAATCCTGTCTGTAACATATAAAGGCAAAACCATATCAGATATTTTAAATTCAACAGTTTTAGAAAACATAGAATTTTTTAAAAAAAATATGGAAATTATGAAAAAGCTCCTAACTATTGATGACGTTGGACTTTCATATCTAAAACTTGGACAATCTACAACCACTCTTTCGGGCGGTGAATGTCAACGAATCAAGCTTTCAAAGGAACTTGCAAAGGGTACCGATGGACATACCCTATATCTATTGGATGAGCCGACAACAGGGCTACATCCAGATGACAGTGAAAAGCTTTTAGCGTTGCTTAAAAAATTAGTATCACAAAACAATTCGGTTTTTGTAATCGAACACTCCATCGACATGTTATCCAAAAGTGATTATATTATTGAACTTGGACCTTTAGGCGGAGATAAGGGAGGCCAAATTATTGCAGCAGGTACACCTTTTGAGGTCTCACAAGACGAAAAAAGTGTACTGGGACGGTATTTATTATAATCTTAATGTTTTATTATATTTAAATTCTCATACTCAAAAATTTTACTTTGCATCAAGGAACAATATGAATAATACTATTAAATTTATATCGATAATTAACAAAGGCAACGGGGGTGGAGCTTTTGTTGCGGTTCCTATTGATATTAAAAAAGAATTTGGCAAAGGACGTTTAAAGGTGCACGCTAAATTTGACGGTGAACCATATAATGGCAGTATTGTAAATATGGGTTTTAAAAACGAAGACGGTAGTGTTTGCTATATTATTGGTATTTTAAAAGAAATTAGAAAGAAACTTTGCAAGGATATAGGAGACTCTGTCGAAGTAGAAATTGAAATATTAGATTAACAAGATGCTATTATGGTGCGCTATTAGCTGCTTGTCTGGTTATTCGTACTACAGACATATCAGAAAATGCTTGTAGTTTATTTACTCCAGTGCTGATTTAATTTTTTTCTTACTAATCGCACGTTCCTCTTGGTTGCAAAAAGCATGTTTTCTTGCTTCAAGCAACAACCTTCGACCGCTTTCATTTCTTGTGTACACTGCATTAAAAGGCTCTACACATTTTGAAATAATGTCGGCAAAGCATTGTGCTTGCTCTTTATTTTTTGAAAATATTTCGGGGATCACAAAGTATCCTCGATTGGTTTTTCTTCGCTTTTTCGAATAAAGAATGTATCTTTGGTTATCAATTTCGCCATAAAATTCCATCATTGTTTTTGCAAATACAGCCTTATCTTTTCCTGAACCGCCTTTAAGATACACAGTATCTAAATATCCGATCGATTCGTGCTCTACCTTTGAAAAATCATTGGATAAAAAACCGGATGTTTTAAGTGCTGTATATACTCCGACTCCAACTTTCTTCATGCATTTAATTGGATTTAAAAGGTAATAGAAATAACTTACATATTTTAAAAAAATAAAAAACAACACATAAAATAACGCAAGCAAACAAGCGGCGATAGCGGTGCCAGTAGTAGGCACAATAATTTCAACTAAATAGCCACACAGATAAATTGCTACAAGCAATACATACATAACTGTAACAATCAGTTTTATTCTTTTTACACTAAAAATCCCAAAAAATGTTTTTTCAGATAGTTTTTCTATCTCTTCGACTACCTCTATTTTTTCTGCTACTGCTAGTGCTTCCTGCCAACGCTGTTTAAGTTTACTACGTTCACTACTTAGCCTAAGCATACTATTGTTTGTATCGATTACATTACGATGGTTTGCAAGTGGATATTTAATGTTATCAATACGAAAGGTGCCGTTTTCTATAGATGGTTCACTATAGTGAAGCCCCATAAATGAATTCATTCTTCGTTCAATCGTCACCATATCTTCGTTAATGTCATCATGGTCTATGTTGATGTTCTCCTTGCTATTCTCTGCTGAATTTTTTATTGATACATCTGCTATGCATGCAAGGTGCCAGATGTGACTTGTCTTGTCGGGGTTACCAAACTTGGTTCGTATCGCCCTACCACGCATTTGGTTGCTAAGCATAAAACTTCCGACAAAGCTAGCAAGAATAAGTGTATTTACACTTGGTGAATCCCAACCCTCTCCAAGTAGCGATTTTGTGCCAATAAGCACCTGTATATATCCATCTTCAAACAACTTTGTAATGAGGGCTGTTAATATATGCCTATCCCCTGTTACCGCAACTTCAAGGTAACTGTTATCATTTAGACTACCG
This sequence comes from uncultured Oscillospiraceae bacterium, assembly GCA_964370765.1. Taxonomy (GTDB): domain Bacteria; phylum Bacillota; class Clostridia; order Oscillospirales; family Ruminococcaceae; genus CAYJBH01. The sequence continues at coordinate 5,584 of CAYJKW010000029.1, read as the reverse complement.
ATAGGTTTAAAGGTTATTTTCTCGTTAAAATCTGAAATCTCAAGCAAGCGTTGCTTTGCAGTTCCCGGAATAATAGCCACCGTTCCTGAAAGGCCAGCTAATTTTATTGGAGTTTTAATCTCTGCGCTATGCCTTCTTAACACCTCAAAAAATGGAACAACACCCAAAGCCTCAACGCTTTTTGAGTTATCACCAATTACCGTAATATATTCTTTTTTTATGTAGTCGCACAGGATTAAAAGTCGAAGTTCTTCTTTTAATAAGGAGTACTCGTGAAATGTTATTTTTTTAATGCTTTCACATTTCCCTATCGATCTAACAAGCTCTCTTTTTAGTGTCCCTTTCATTGCCATTGTGACATGGCGCTTTTCAATAAATCCCAATAGCTTAAGTTTGTTTATGTATTTTTCTTTTTGTACAACTGTAATCATATACGAGTCTATGTCGTCGTACAAAACGTTTTGAAGCAAAATCTCCAACCATTTTTCCGACATTGACTTAAGCGATTTATACCCCATGATATCTTTAATTTCTTTTGGTATATCTACACCTTTTAAGTTGAAAAAAATCAAGATAGCAGAAAGATATTCAGGATTTTCTAGAATAGTATCAATGTCGTACACTTTTAAATTTAATGGATATGAAAGAACTATGTCACTAAATTCTTTGTCATGTATAAAAAAGCGCACTGTATCTTCAAGGCTTCTTCTAAATCCATCTAATTTCTTTTTTTCTTTTTTCGTTGGATAATTAAAATAGATATAATCTTGGTGTGGACAAAGATTACCTGCCTTAACTAGTTCCGGTATACTTATCTCTTCATCTATTTCACCACACATATCGAGATATCGCTGCCATTCGTTATAGTCTGAGTCATATGGCGGAGTTGCAGTAAGCGATATTGTATAGGTTAAGTTTACATTTTTTTTAAGTGTTTCGAGCGATTTCCACCATTCACTTCTCAAATGGTGACATTCGTCCAAACAAATAGCCTCAAATTTTAATGTTGTAAGATTTTTCACAAGATCAAGTTGACTGTAATCCACCTGTTCAGCAAGTGTATTATACTCGTCAACCTCTTCACTAAGCTCTCCTTTATACTTTGAAAGAGCACTATCCACAGCTTGATAGGTCGAAACAGTTATTGGTTTAAGATTGTTTAGGTTGTTTGAAACATAGTCCAAAACATTAAAACCATCTTGTAAAAACCCCTCTGCAATTCTTTTAATCCATTGTTCCCTTATAGCAACACTCGGAACCAACACTAATGATTTTTTATTTAATTTTCTTATAATCTCTATTCCAAGTGTTGTCTTTCCGGAACCCGGTGCCGCAACTATATGAAATTTGTTATCTTTTATATAGTCATCAAACTTATCTATCACTCTTTGTTGGTAGTTGCGAAATGTCCCTTTAAACTGTAATATATCTCCCGGCGTTATCATTAAGATAGTTTCCTCTCATAATTTTCATAGGTACCCTAGCCAATATTAAACCTTGATATCCTATAAATTAGCGCTTATTGGATCCAATTCATTGTCTATTATCCGCCCTATATAATTATGCCATTGCAATGATCAATCTCATGCTGGATAATCTGTGCCGTAAATCCTTTAAACGTCTTAATCCGCTTTTGCATCTTTTCGTTTTGATACTCGACCTTAACTGTTTTATACCGCTTAGCGGGGCGAGTACCAACAAGTGATAGACAAGCTTCTTCGGTATCAAACGATTCTGAATATTTAATTATCACTGGGTTTAGCATAACAAGATACTCCCCTTCTGCATCCACGACAATTATATTTTTAAGTTCCCCTATCATGTTAGCTGCCAATCCAACACAACGATCTTCATTTTCCTCAAGTGTGTCGAGCAAATCGGTCACGATATTAAGATCGGTCTCTGTTGCAATGGCGCTTTTCTGAGACAGGAAATTTTCGTCTTTTACAATATCTTTTATCATTACAATTCTCTTGTTAGTTTTAATTAGTTTATTATACAGCAACCTACAATATAAATCAACTTACCACGGCAGACTTTATTCATAGCCATCAAGATAGACTTCTTCAACCTTTTTTCGAAAGATAAAAGTCTTACTCAGCCATCCGATGTGCCCCATGTAAAAGTTGCCTGTTATCCAACATATTTTCTTTATCTATGCAAAAAAACGTAAAGTATAGATTGCATTTTTCTTCTTAAAAGTGTAATCTATACTTATATACAAATATGCTTCTTATAATATCGCCTATGCAAAACTATATTTATAAAAGTTGTGGGGAGTTTATGAATTAACACAGATATAAAAAGAGGTGCGACATGGCTTTTGATTTTAAAAAAGAGTTTAAAGAATTTTACATCCCAAAATCCACACCGTCGATAGTCAAGGTTCCAAAGGTGAATTATATTGCGATAAAGGGTAAAGGCAACCCGAACGAGGAAAACGGTGAATATCAACATGCAGTAAGCTTACTATATGCCATAGCCTACACCCTAAAAATGAGCTACAAGAGTGACTATAAAATAGAGGGGTTTTTCGAGTATGTCGTGCCACCACTTGAGGGTTTTTGGTGGCAGGAGGGCATAAAAGGTGTGGATTATTTTAATAAAGGCAAGTTTTGCTGGATTTCGCTTATCCGCCTGCCTGATTTTGTAGCTAAAGCTGATTTTAGCTGGGCGATAGAAACTGCTACCAATAAAAAGAAAGAGGATTTTAGTAAAGTAGAGTTTTTTTCCTATGACGAGGGCTTGTGCGTGCAATGTATGCATATAGGTTCATACGACAACGAGCCTTACACCACTAAGTCGATGGAGGATTTTGCAAAGGCAAGCGGTTATAAAATTGATCTAAGCGACACACGACATCATCACGAAATTTATCTAAGTGACCCACGCAAGACGGATACCGAAAAGTTAAAAACGGTGCTTCGTCACCCGATAAAGAAAATATTATAGGAGTGATATTATGCCGATTGAAACTTATTTAAATATGATCAGCGATAAAACAAAAGGGCAAGTTACGCCCATAATTTTATACATCGAGCATAACTATAAAAACGCTGTTTTCGATGAAAAATATTCCGAGAAAACACTCATCCCCACATGGCGACTTGATGGAAAATATGTTGCAGTTGGATGTAGGAAGAAATACATAAGTGTATATTTTGCGAGTATAGAAGCGGTGGAGGCGGTGAAAGCAGGCACCGACTCACCTTATATTGTTGCAAGAAAAGGCTGTGTGAACATCTGTTATCGTATTAAAGAGATACCGTATGAGGCGATTTATAAAGGGATTGATATAACTTTTAGGTAAAAAATGGCTATTAATCGCTCAAAGATAGGAGAAAAAAATGAGTTATGACCTATATTTCGCGGGCAAAAAAAGTGTATGGTTACCGCTTTATTTAAAGTTAAAAAGCGAATTTGAAAAAGAGACACTGCCTTTTGAGGAACATTTTCCTAAAATGGGTATTGTATGGCGCAGTAGCTCGGCATTTGTAATCATATATCCAAAGGTTAAATGCTTAGAAGTTAGCTTTTGTTGTGACGGTATAGACCCGGAAATTCCAACCGAAAAATACATGGCTGTGTCAAAGCACAGGGTTACCCATTATCTCGATATTGTGGACGAGAGCAAGTTTACAGAACTTGTTGCCTGGATAAAAAGGTCATACCTTTTAACGCAAAAAGAGTAATCTTGTATAGCTTCTAAGGCGTGATTCAACTATATAATTTAAACCTATAGAAAGGGTGATACAATGAAATCACAACAAACATACATAGCCTTACTTCGTGGCATAAATGTAGGCGGTAAAAACAAGGTGCCAATGCCACTTCTGCGAGAATATTTTACCGAGGCGGGTTTTGAAAATGTGAGCACATATATCAATAGCGGTAATGTGATTTTCGATAGCGATATTTGTGATAAACAAAAAATGATACAAATCTGCAACGATTTGATGATAGAAAAATTCTCGCTTTGCGTTCCTGTTACTGTTATAAGTGCCGAGGAAATTTCCGATGCTTTAAGTCATACGCCTGAGTGGTGGGATAGACCGAGCGAGGTAGAAACCGTACATCAAGCGATTTTTCTAATTCCACCTATAACCGCTGAGGAGGTTATAGCTACTGTCGGAGAAGCGAAACCGGAGTTTGAACAGGTTGGATTTTATAACAATGTGATATTTTGGTCGGCACCAAGAACGACATTTGGCAAAACAAGATGGAGCAAAATTTCCTCGTCATCGGTATATAACAAGGTGACGATACGAAATGCCAACACCTCGAAAAAGCTTTGTACACTGTGTCTTGAAAGACGGTAATAATTTAACCATCTTAGTCGACAAAATTGCGCTTAAAAGCACTTGGAAGTTATAATTATTCATGATATAATAAATATCCTAGACGATTCATCATTGTAGGTTTTAAATGTATACGTTACTTATTCCAACTGCATTAATATTTATGTTGCTGACTTTTATTCTTGTTATATTTAATATAAACACTAACAATAAGGAACATACAAAAGCAGCGAATACAAATAATGATTATAAAGGTTTGATAGGTGAACTTCAGCTATATAGTTGCCTTAAAGAGTTGCATTTTGAAAAAGAACTTTATAAAAACGTGTATGCAGGCAATGCTGAAATTGATCTTGTGATGTTGACTCGCAAAGGACTTTTTGTTTTTGAGATGAAAAATCGAGCCGGCTCTATCTTTGGTCGCGATGATGGCAAGGACTGGATACAGCGGTGTGGTAGAGATACAGAAAATTCTTTCTACAACCCGATAAACCAAAACGCCGGTCACATCAGGGCCTTGAAGTATCACCTAAACTGCAAAAGTAATATTAAGATATTTTCTTACATCGTTTTGGGCTATAGCTGCGAATATTTAGATGTGCAGCTATCCGACTCCACGGCAACCGTTGCATTGATTCAGGATGTTAACGATAAACTTACCTCTCACTACAATTCGCATGAGAGGTGCATAAATGAAAAGGAGTATAACCACCTAAAACTTGAACTGGCTGGTTTTGTACAGCTGCCGGAACAGTTGAACCAAAGATATATTGCTAACGGTTAGGACGCTAAAAATGGAAGACAACAAAATGAGTGCACACAGTATTTATGCCTTTAAATGGAACGAGATGAGAAAGTTATATATAGCCAAAGCTGAGCGAAAAGGTAGAACAAAAGACGAGGTAGATGAGATAATCTGCTGGCTTACAGGCTACACAAAGCAAGCCGTTGATGCTTTTGATGACAATGTTGACATGATAGCTTTTGTTAAAAACTCACCAAACCTAAATCCAAACAGGGTGCTAATAAAAGGTTCTATATGCGGTGTGAAGATTGAATCGATTGACGAACCGATTATGAAAGAGATTCGGTATCTTGATAAACTTATTGATGAGCTTTCAAAAGGCAGGCCGATGGATAAGATTTTGAGGACATAAAAAGAGTGAAGATAAGTAAACTCAAAAAGATACTGATTATCATCGCAATAATAATCGCATTTCCGATAATTTTACTTGCGGGTACGATGGTCTACGTTAACACAGCCTACTCGCATATTTATGAAGATA
>CAYJKW010000028.1:14503-23385 GCA_964370765.1 uncultured Oscillospiraceae bacterium | reverse complement strand
TTGCGGAAAAGTTCGCCGGGAAGAACGATTGTAAGACCGCCGGAACCTGTCATTGCAGCTGCGCCGAAGCAGGATACGATAACTGCAAATACTGCTGCCGGTACAGATTTGATTCTGGATGCGATTGCAGAAAGTGCTCTGTCAAGCATGCCTGTTCCACTTACGATACCTGCAAATGCCATTGCAGAGAAGATGAATGTTAGGAAGCTACCCTGAGATTTTAAACCGCCACGCTGTAGTAGCGATACAATTTTTGGTAGTACATCATCTGCTGTTGCGCCTGTCATCTCAATTTTAAAGCCGTTATTTAGTGCGCTTAGACCATCAAGTAGTGCAAATCCGTTGCCGAATACACCGATAAGTAGTGCAACAAAGCCTGCAAACAACATGGTAGGTAGTGTAGGCATCTTTATGATTGCACCACCCAGAACGATAACAATCGGTAGCAATGTTATAATGTTAAAGTTGTAAAGTTCGCCAAGCTGTGTAACCATGGTTGTGATTTCGTCGGATGTTGCATTACCATCATTACCCATGCCAAGCACTACGTAAACGATAAGTGCAATTATAGCGGATGGAACTGTTGTCCAGAACATATTTCTGATATGCTCGTATAGGTCGATACCGGATATTGCAGATGCAAGGTTGGTTGTATCGGACATAGGTGACATCTTATCACCGAAGTATGCACCACCAACAACTGCGGCTGCTGTGATTGCAAGGTTAGCATCAAGTCCCTGTGCAACACCCATCATTGCAACACCAACGGTAGCTGCAGAACCCCAGGATGTACCTACGGTTATAGAAACAAGTGCTGTACTGATGAATGCTACAACATACATCATGGATGGGCTAACAAGCTGAATGCCGTAGTAAACTATCATGGGAAGGGTGCCGGCAAACATAAAGGATGCTGTTAGGTATGCAACTACCCAGACGATAAGGATAGATACCATGATTGTGGAAACCTTTTGAACTATCATTTTTTGTAGTTCGTTGTAGCTGTAGCCTAAACGAAGATATGCAACGCCGCCTGCAAAGAATGCCGATAGTAAAAGTACTAGCTCGATCGGCCATTTCATGATTCCGGTACCTAGTCCAAGTGCAGCTACCATAAATAACATTGGTATTACTGCTTCGGCAAAGCTAGGCTTTCTTGGGGTCTTTGCTTTTTTTTCTGCCATAATTAAACACCTTTCTCCAAAAAAATTTAACTAATGAGATTAATTATACATAGATTATCAATTTTGTCAATGCTTTTTTGTGAAAATGTTTGAAATTGTTTCAGCTGATTAACAATTTAGCAGATTAACTATTAATTAGCTTGTTTTTTGTTGATTATATAAAAGGTTTTTCGTTTATTAAATGTTTAAGAATTTTTGTAACATAGATATAAAATCTACCTTTATATATTATCGGTTGTCACAAAATTACAAGAAAATTAAGTGTGCATTTTTTGTGTATGTTATTGTTATTTTTGTATTTTTATTGTATAATTAAACTGACTGTAAACTTAGTTGAGGAGATAGATGTTAACAAGACGTCATAACTTTTTTGTCGTACCGGTAGTTTGTATACTAACGATACTTTTAGCAGTTTTAGCTATAAATGTATATGGTACATCACCGCTTGCTCGTTCACCGTTGCCTGCACCGGAGTTAATTACCATTGTAGACTCGGAGGGCGCTATTAAGAGTTACTTAATTGCAAACGGAAATGAACTTACAATCGGCGGTAGTGCCGGGAGTACGTCGATATATTACATGGATGGTAGCAACAAAAAATATATTCTTGCGTCTTCCACCGGAATTATGTTTTTAGATAATGAATATGCGACGGATTACTCGTCGCTGATAGTTGTTGGTGGAGGACATGCCAATAGCACTTCCGGCAGTACAACTGTACAAAGCACCAGTATTGTAATGAGTGGCGGAGAGGTACATACGATATACGGTGGTGGTTTTGCAACCGGAGCCGGAGCAGTAACTACAGTTGCCACAAACACCATGGTTAATATTACCGGCGGTAGTGTACAGGAGGTCTATGGTGGCGGAGCGGCCATCGATTCAGCCGATAGCAATGTTAATGCAAATGCTATAGTGAATGTAAGTGGGAACAGTAGTTTTGGTAATATCTTTGGCGGTGGATATGGGGCGACGGTAGCAGGTGACACGGTGCTTACTATAAGTGGCAGTGTACAGGCAGACGCCGCATTTGGAGCCGGAGGTTTAGACTCACAGGTAAACGGTAATTCCAATCTTACTATAAGTGGTTCTCCACAGATTACAACTGCTTTTGGTGGTGGATTTAACAACTCTGTTGTAAATAAGGGCGCCGTTGTAAATGTGCGTGGTAGCAGTACTATTAACGAGATTTACGGTGGCGGAAATAACAATGCAGAGATAAAGGGTGATATTACAGTTAGTATAGGGGACGAGAATGGTGCCGCGCCTACAATAAAAAATGTTAGGGGCGCTAATGCCTATGATTCGGTTGTAGGAGGCAGTATAAATGTTACTATCACCGCAGGTACAATCGAGACAGTGTATGGTGGTGGTGCCGATAACAACTTTATCGGATATACCGGAGCGGTTAGTGCCCCTGCAACTTTGGTTGCTAATGCATCTAAAAGCAGTATAAATGTTTCGATTAATGGTACAGCTAAGGTGGAATCCTTAAGCACCACTATCCCAACTGAGCTTTCGTCAAACGTTTATGGAGGGGGAAATAACAATACTATTAATGCTGATATAGTCGTTACAATTGCAGGCACAGCCAGTATCAAAAAAAATGTATACGGTGGAAACGCTGTAGGTATAGATGCAGTTAGAACATCACAAAGCACTATAATCGGAAACACTACGGTAAATATGCAGGGTGGAACTGTAGGCGGGAATGTTTATGGCGGCGGAGATATTGACAGGATACAGGGTGATAGCCGTGTTAATGTAAGCGGTGGAACTATAGTCGGGGATATGTTTGGTGCAGGCCAGCGTAACAGTGTAGAGGGTAACATATCTGTAACTATAACAGATGGAAAAATCATCGGTAATGTATACGGCGCAGGTAATATTTCTACTATGGTGGGTGTCGATAGTACAGGCTATCCTATAGCAGACAACGGAAATATTATTATATCGATTTCGGGTGGTAATATTGATGGTACGGTGTATGGTGGAGGAAAGGTAAGTTACGTTGATGAAGCGTCCTTTAGCCGCACAGGAATTTTAAGCTATAAAGATGTGACTATAAATATTACAGGTGGAAACATTACAGGGTCGGTTATCGGCGGATCAGAGCTGTATAGCATTGCAGGTCTTTCGGTAGATGGTAGCATGACAATTCACCCATATAGTGAAACCGCTGATATTCAGATAATGCTAATAGATGGTACAGTCGGTGCTGATGTGGTAGCAACAGGTGCATCCAGAAGGCAGAACAATGCAACCTACTCAAGGCTTAATGCAAACCTGTTTGTTTACATAAATGATGACGCTAACTTTAGCGGCACGGTTTACCAACAACTGCATGATACTGCCCCTTATACAAGCAAGACAGGCAGTACTACAATAGTAATAGAAAACCCATCAACTCCGGTAGCAAAGATTGTGGGTGTTACACCAAAGGTTTCGGTAGACGATATTGATTCCTCTATCGATAATATATTACGTCAGGATAGGCAAACCGGTTGGAGTTATGACCACTGGCAGATACGTGGTGAGGTAACACTTCCGCTAGAGACAACAAAAAATCTTTCCATCGATGCCGGAGAGGAATTGTATATACCGGATAACGCAAACCTTATTGCAACCGAGATCAGCGGAGCGGAGTTTGTAAATAACGGCTATATCATTACAAAGAAACCCACACTTGATCAAAGTATAGAAACAGGAAATAACCCAGGTAAAAGCAATGTTGCCTCGCGTATATATCGTGGTGATAATGCGCTTACTATAGACATTAAGGATGCAACCTACGTTCAAAATGCTGCTGCAACACCACTTAATGCTAGCGCAACCGCTAATTCCATCTGGACATTCTTAACAGCGTATAATAAGGTGGACTCATCCCTTTCTCATAGCTGGGAGAAAAACCATAAAACGATAACAGGGGAAACTTCGGTTACCTATACTCCGGATACCTCGGCACTTGGTGCAGTTAGCTACACTGCAAACGCTACTGCAACCCATAACTTTGAGTCGGTACCGGCCGGAGTGCTTTCGGATATACAGGCAGAAGATACTGCTGTAGTAACCGTAACTACAGCTGTTGTACAACCACCTGCGACTAGTTCGTCCACGGCTGTATCAAGCAGTTCAACAGCTTCATCAAGTAGCTCATCGACAACAACTACGCTACCACCGGATGAAACCACCGATCCTGATGATGAATCATCATCTTCTAGCAGTAGTTCACAGGCGGCAAGTAGTTCACAGGCATCATCTTCTGTAAGCTCTTCGTCGGTGTCATCATCCTCGGTGACTACGACCGATGACGACGATGATGATTTTAGACCTGAGATTACACCGGGTGGCGGAATTACCATACCTCCGGGGGGGTCAGGCGGTCCACCGGACAACGTAACGATAGACGGAGCGCCGGTCGATAACTCGCATATCAACATAGGACCGGATGGCTATATAGATATTAATCCGGACTTTTTTTCAACACTCGAAGATGGGGAGTATACATTAAATATTATCTATGATGGTGTTGAGTATGAAGCCACTATCTTTGTGGAGGATGGCGTACCAACATCTGCCGGAGATTTTAAACCGGTGGGGGGCTGGAGCCTATTTGACCTTATAATTACAATACTAAGTGTTATCTCGCCAATAGTATATATAGTTACGCAAGGTGGTAAAAAAAGCAAAAACAGTGTATACCGACAAAGTTACAAAAGGCAGAACGAGGAGATATATGTAAGGCGAAATTCAACAGCCGTTGCCGGATTCTTCCTTTTTGGACTGGCGTTTATACTGCTAATACTAACACAGGATTTTACTAAACCGATGATTATATTCGATATATATAGTATCTGGTTTGCTATAATATTTATAGTACAGACGATAGTGGAGATAGTGTTTAGACGAAAGAATGTCACAAACAGACCTAATTTTGTAACAGCAGAACTTGATGTTGAAGAGTTAAACAGTAGAATATTGTTAAACTAAAAAATACAGTGTAGCATATAAGATGCTACACTGTATTTTTTTATCTATTCTACATGTCCGACAAATCGGCCTTTGCCGGTTCTTTTTACCTCGTACATGGCCTGATCGGCAAGATGAAGAACATCGCTAAATTTTTCGGAATGTTTAGGGAATAGGGCGTATCCACCCGATATGTTTATACTGAATTTATCACCTTCGGGATTGCTTATATATGCCTCTTTATACCGCTGTGCTAATAGCTTAACCTGCTCTATTAACTGCTGTTCATTATCTGTGCCGTACAGCATTATTACAAATTCATCGCCACTAAGCCTTGCTGCAAGCTTGTTTTCGTAATCAAATGACGATAAAACCTCTGCTGCTTTGCATATGTAATCATCACCGTATGCGTGCCCCCATGTGTCGTTAACATACTTAAGATTATCAAGGTCCATCATAACAAGAATTGCTGACTTAATAGTATTAGGGGTCTGGATAAGCAGATCAACCTTTTCTAAAAATGCACGTCTATTATAGATTCCGGTAAGGAAATCGATATCCCTTTCCTGCTTAATACTTTGTTTTTCTCTAATTTCTTGTGTGACATCATGCACTATACCCCAGTCGCAGTGTTGTTCACTGTATTTTTTTATTACAAGGTATCTAGTACCGGATTTTGCATCGTATTTATATACATCAGATTCATTTTGGTAGGGGTTAGACATTATTCTATCTACAAAATTAACAAACTCGGCGGGGTGCCTTAGATAATATTCGAAGTTATCTTTTGATAGCTCCAATATATTCCCCAACATTGCGGTTGCAATTACCCTGTCCGGCCTGCACTCATAGATTGCTATCGGTATATCTACATATTTGAATATTGTTGATAGCCTGCCACTTTGTTCAAGTAGATTCTCGACCATTGTATTTACGTTTGAGCTAAGCTCCTTAAACTCCGGCACACCGCCAACATTCATCTTGAAATCAAGATTGCCGTTTGCAATCTTTTTCATTCCGTCGTTAAGGCTTACCATTCTTTTTATAACAATGCTGTCAAGCATAAAATAGATGATAAGTATGATTAAAGCTGCAACGATGCATCCGCTTGCAATAATAAAAACTGCACTGGAGAAAGCGGCGCCGTATATGTAGTTGTTAGTCCGATTTAGTCCGATAAAATAATCATCAGTTTCGATAAATGCACTCTGTCCCAATTGATCAAATATTTTTGTATTGCATTTTAACATTCCATCGTCGGTAGGTTCTATATATCCTATTAGAATATCCTGTGCCTCCATACCGATCATATCAGGTTCGGATGATGATATAATCGTATGATCGCTCTTTTCGACTGCGTAGATTATTTCACCCGGTGCCGGTACTAAACGGGAAAGAATATAGTCAATGTCGGTTTCCTTTAAGGCTTCTTTTAACCTTGTTGGCCTAACCCCTACCTGCACAATGTACTCGTTTGATTCACCCCATACAGCAGTATACTGCATCTCTATATCCGATGCCGTGTTAGGGGTAATATCCTGCACCAGTTCGAGTTTATAATTATCCAACATTGGCAAAAAGAACCCAATCTGTTCACCGGAATACATATCAACACCGATGTAGCTTGGGATATTACCATGTATTATCGTGCCTGTAGTATCAAATATATGTATTTCGTCTATCTGCAGTAGGTATGCAATTCTAAAAAGCTGTTCTATGCTTTTCATATAGTCAGGGTTGTTGTGCAAGATATAGGATACAGCCTTTGCATTTAGAAGAGATTCTTCCGATGCCTCCTGTTGCAAATTTTCAAGGTCTTCTTCATTTTTTTGAAGTATAGATGATATCTGTTCAAGCTGTAGCATGGAGTTTTTGTTGTTGTCTTGGTTTGCGGTACGAAGTTGTAAAAGAACACTGCCCACCACTAAAAGAAGTGAAGCAATTAGTCCTACTACTATTAACCTTAAGATGATATACTTTCGCATAGAATAATAATCCTAATATACTATATATTTATATTTTACTACTGATTTTAGCATTGTGCAAGTAAATTCGTACATTTAAAATAAATAATACAGATAATGTTACGTTAAAATTCTATGGATAGCTACAAAAATAACAAGTTGCTATCTAGGTAGTTAACTACTTTTTAATAGTTCTGTAAGATTTTTTTTATCAAAAGTGTATTTTTTATTGCAGAAATGGCACTCCACGACGGTGGGCTTTTCGTCTGCTATAAGTGATTCGATTCCCTCGGTACCAATACTAATAACAGCCTTTTCTACCCTTGCTTTTGAGCAGTCACAACGATATATTGCCTGTGTGCTGTCCAACTCCTGCGGGTCAAGCCCTGCTAACAGCAGTTCTGCCACCTGGATGGGTGTATGTGTCTGAAAAAGGGAGGATACAGCAGGTAGTTTTTCTATGTTTTTCTCGATTACCTCTATTACCGACTCATCACAAAAGGGGAGAAGTTGCACCAAAAAACCTCCGGCCGAGTTAACCGTTAGGTCGGGGTTTACCAATACGCCAAGCCCGCAAACGGTTGGGGTTTGCTCGCTTGTGGCGTAGTAGTGCGTTACATCCTCGGCGATTTCGCCCGATACAATCTGAACACGGCCTATATATGGTTCACCGGTGCCGCTATCCCTAAGCACATCAAGGTATCCATCGGTACCTACAGCACCGCCAACATCAAGCTTACCGTATTTATTTGATGGTAGCTCTATCTTGCTGTTGGAAATATAGCCTTTTACGTTGCCTTTAGAGTCGCCAACGGCTATCACACTTCCGGCGGGGCCTTTGCCGTTAAGGCGTAGTGTAAGACTTTCTTTTTCTCCCTTTAGCTGGGCAGACATAAGTGCTGCTGCGGTACAAAGTCTGCCAAGTGCAGCGGTGGTTACGGCCGATGTTTTGTGTAGCTGCTCCATCTCAAAAACAAGCGCAGTACTATCTATCACCGATGCGACTACGCTTGCATCGGCTGAAATTGCTCTTATAAGATTACTCACTAACTGTCCTCCCAACTTACGTCAATGCTGTCCCCAATGGTTACAACATCAAGATACGATGCATCTACACCGTTTTTTAAAATTTTAATATTACTTTTTGGCGTTGTTGGATCAATGTCTATATAGTTAAGCATGTCCACAAACAGATAGGGGGATTTGTCCTGTTTTGCAGGAAGCTCTACCCGGCGGTCATTTATCATCACATAGATGATACCGGCCTGCTGTGGTTGTTGCTCATCCTTGGCATTGACATCCGCTATATTTGTTTCATCGGTCTGTGCATCTTGCGATTCCGCCGATGCCAAAACCTCTCCAACACCGAGTTCAATTTCGTCGTTATCGTTTAAAATATAATCAAAATCAAGTATGTTGCCGTTAATCTGTGGTTCGTACTGGTAGATATCCATCCCGTTTTCGGCAAACAGCTCGGCTATGGTAGTTATGTTTTTTTCTTCGATTTCGTCACCATCATGTATCTGCCTATCAGGTGTTGATAGTTTACCGTTAACAATGGCTGTAGCCCCAAAACGTAGGGGTTGTTGTGCAACCGTAACAAAATGTTCCTCGGACGTTTTTGGCAGTATATCCAGCACTGTTGCAACGGCATCTACACCGTCAATTGCCTCCACGATATTGATGTTATCGGCTCTGTCTACAGGTGTGCTAATACTTGCCGACTCCCCGTTAAGGGTGATTACCGCCGCAGTGGCGAAACTGC
>CAYJKW010000028.1:11237-14493 GCA_964370765.1 uncultured Oscillospiraceae bacterium | reverse complement strand
TTTTTGACCTGCCGTTTAATGTGAACTGTAGTGGTTTTGGCGGCTTACCCAGTAGCTGGCTGTATTTGTAACCGGATAGCAATAGTGCATCCATTACTGTTTGTTTCTCGGAAGAATAAAGTCTTATCTTACGCTCGTTAACAAATACAAAGAACCCATCGGTTCCCATCAATGTGCCGGCAGTAATTGCTATACCAAATGGGGTAGCGAAGCCGGGATCCGACACATCAATATCAGCTACCACCATCTTTTTCATATAGTTGTTACCACCAACCGCAACACGGTTAGGATCCAGCGAGAGTGCGCCCGCAACAAGTGATGCAAGTCCGGGGATTTTACTACCTCCACCTACTAAAAATATAGCCTGTGGGGAGCGACCGTTTACCTCCTCTATGCTGTTGCAGATAGTCATCGAAAGCTCTTCGACGGTTTCGCTAATACTTAGTGCAAGTTCCTTTGCGGATACCGTCATATCGTTACCTAAAATGTCGGTAAATGATATTGTATCATCGGTGCTTTTTTTAATCTCCTCCGCCATGTTAAAGTCTACAAGGTAGGTGGACACAATCTTTTCTGTTATCTCGTCCCCTGCAAATGTGGCCATAGTGTAGGCTGATATTGCCCCGTTATCCGATATCGCAATATCGCTTGTGCCGGCGCCAATATCTACAAGTGCAATATTAAGGGCGCGCAGTTCCTGCGGTACAATTGCGTTCATAGCTGCGATAGGCTCAAGCGTTAGGCCGGCGACGGCAAGGCCGGCTATATTCATGCTGGTATAAAGGCTGTTAACAACCTGTTGTGGTAGAAATGTGGCAATTATCTCCACGCTGATTAAGTTACCCTTGTGGTTCTCGAGTGAGGAGAAGTTATGTCCGTCCAAAGTGTACTTTACTACCGAGTGCCCCACGCAGGTCATTCCATCTGCTCCTGCTGTTACAAGTATTCTGTCGGATGCGGCCTCAATAGCAAGTAGCTGTAGTTCCGCAATCTGTTGTTTTGTAATACCGATATGTGGGGAAACCGCTATCTCTGCCATTCCGTGTGTGGTTAAAAGTGCACGTCCGGCGGCTGCAACATAAACCTCGGTAAGTACGACACCAAGTCGTTTTTCCAGGCTGTCTTGTAGTTGTTTAACTACCCTTGCAACCTCGTTTATATCCTCAATCTGACCGTCAAGCATGGCACGTTGACTGTGTTCCTTTACCTCGATTGCCTCTAAGGTAAAGATACCGTTATCATATATACCCACAAGTCCAACAACGTTGCGAGTTCCGATATCAAGCGCAAAAATCCGATTCTGCATAGTTATTTTCCACCACTCCTATTGGTAAAGTTCTTCCTTTTAAAAAAGTTGTTCTTGCCGGCTATAGACTTGCGATCATATCTGTTAAGCATGCTGGGTTTAATATCGTGCCTGCTACGCTCCCATTCGATTATATGATTCCATGCCTTTTTGAAAAGCCTGTAGTCACTGGTGCTGCCGGTTAGGCTACTTAGCTGGCGCATCGATGTACTTAGCTGGAATATGAAATGGCTTACAGCGTTTGCTTGTTTTACGCTCGGCTCACAGAATTCACCGCCGTACTTCATATAAACACTGTCCTGCCGGTGTACGGCACGTCGAAGTATGATTGGAAGATAAAGAATAGTTGACGGAAGCCTAAATTCCAACATCCCGACCGAATCAAGCTCCAGTTCGGCCGGACAGCTCATCATAACACCGTTAATGCTAATATCGTCTATCATTACGTCCTGCTCAAAGCCTGTGCCATCATCCGGATCGCCGAAATATAGCGTGCCGGGTATAAAAACTCTTGTTCTAAAGCTAGAGCGGGTGTACAGTAACTCCGTTACCTCGTCGGTGCTTACCGTTATACCTCTGGTAGTGGAGGTGACCACCTTTCCAACTAAAAGTATTGCTGATTGACCCTCCCTATATACTGTTAATGTTAGCGGCATATCCACCTCTAACACAGGCATCTGGCGGTTGTATTCTAGATAAAGTGTTACCGATGTAGAGGATGCAACCCTTGCATAACCAATAACTGTCTTATCCTCTTTAGTTATTTCACAACTTAGGTCGTTAAGATAGCTGTTAGGATTGTTATCATCGGCGATATCATTCTTTTTGGATTTGAGATTAAAAAGGTTCATATATCATCCTCCCTGTCCTTAATATTTCTCGATATTTTAACAAGTTCAACATATACAGCGGCGACTACCTCATAAAGCTCTACCGGTATAGCACGCCCAACATCCAGCATACACAGCAGTGAAGCCGTACTGTCATCACGAAAGACAGGGATTCCGCGTTTTTCGGCAATATCTACTATTCGGCTCGCAATGTCCCCATATCCTGCTGCAACCACCACCGGTGCAGCGTCGGTGGTATCGTCGTATTTTAAGGCTATAGCCTTTGTGTCCTTTGCGCTCAAATCATACCTCTTTGGTTATTGTTATGCTTTAATATCCAATCCTTTTCGCCTGTTTGGAAGTTCGCTAAACACCTCCATAAGGCTCCGACCCCTTACCAGGTTATCTATATGACAGTCAACAAGTCGATATCCGCTTTTTGAAACTATACCGGGAAGAGTTTTTTTTAGGGAACTAAAAGCCTCGGTATGCATCTCAGGGCAAAGAAGTAATAATCTAAGCTCTTTTCCCTTTGTAAATATCTCGGTTTCGAACGCCCCTATTCCCTCTATATCAAATGCAATAAGCAGGTGTTGTGCATCATCGCCCTCGCCATCCTCACCGCCTTCGGCATTATTATCTATCCACATCTCGGCAAAGGAGCGGATATCTAAAAAATCAAGCGGAAAAACCATATGTATTAACGGTGTATAGTTGCAAGGGGAGGATAACAGGCTTGTAATTATCTCGTTTATACGGTTATCGGATACAAGCTGTAGGTCACAAAGCCTACCCTCTTTTGTAATAATATTGGTTAAGGCATCCATAACCTGTGAGCTATCATTAGGGTTTTTTGTAAGCTGTATATTATCCACCAACATCTTTACAAAGCTTGCAAAATCCGGCTGAGATCGGTTTAGCAGTTCGCTTAATGCCGTGCGTAGCTCAGGGTTTTGCATGTTGTTTACAAGGGATTTTAGCTGGTTTAAAACACCGGCACCATCACGATCCAACAACACTGCAAACTTAGCTATAGACTGCGGAAGAAAGTCATCGTTGCTTTGGTAGCGTGATAGATTATACACAAGCATTGCGCTTAGCTTTTGTAGTGCAGGGGAGT
>CAYJKW010000028.1:0-11227 GCA_964370765.1 uncultured Oscillospiraceae bacterium | reverse complement strand
AGTTTAGCAGGCTGCCCTCCTGTTGTTTTAGCAACAGCATAGCCTCGCCTTTTAGTGCCTCGTAGTTTGCGTTTGGAGCCCTAAAAGCCTCAGCCAGTTTTAGGAATTGTTCCGACAGTGACTTTAGTGGTTGTTGGCTTGCACCAAGGAAAAAGAGATTGTTTGAAATGGAACGCATAACCTCTTGCTTGCCCTGTTCTCCGCTAAAGGCTTTTAACAGCTGGGCAACAGCATCTCTCATGCGGTTGTCCCCGCCCTGCTCAAGGTTGCGTAGCAGGGTAAAAACATCTCCCTGAAATTGTGATGACGATGCCGATTGGCGAAGAAGTTCGCCTAAAAGCTTTTCCGGCTTTAGCATAAGTGAATCGAAAAGTTTTTGCAACTCATCGGTAATGACCGAATTGTTAGAGGGGAGTAGCCTGAAAATCTCCTCAAGCAGAAAAATATTGCGCAGAAATGTAACCGTTACCTTCGGGTCTTTTAACATCTCTTCAAGAATTGCGGGTGCATTACTGTTTTCCAGTCCGGAATTATTTTGCTGCAAAAGGGCACTGTCTGTCTGTGGTTTTGTTACCCTTGCAATGTCCACAATGTTAAAGGGGGATGTAACCTCGGGTGCGGTTTTGTTGGGGTTTATATAGCCCTTATCCGCTGTTGGAAAGGAAACTCTTAAAATATCTGCCATATAATACTCACAAAAACAAAAAAAATTGCAAAAACTATTTACTATTTAGCTATAAACTATTATACTATATATACAGACCAAATAAAATACATTTTAATAAAAAAGTTGATTTTTTATCTTTAGTGATATCTGCCGTACTCTACGGCTGTATAAAATAGAATTTTAATGAGGGCGACTATGAGCGTTTTTGATCCAAGTGTAGAGCCGATGCTCGAGATGTTCATCTTTGAAACACAGACACTACTTGACCAGCTTGACGAGATAATGCTGGAGAGTGAGAAACTGGGTGAATTTGATGAGGGTGCAATCAACGAAATCTTCCGAATTATGCACACTGTGAAGGGCTCCTCTGCTATGATGGGCCTTGAAGGGATATCCTCCCTTGCGCACCATGTGGAGGACATGTTTTTCATCATTCGTGAAAAACCGGAGACGGCCAAAAGCAACAACTCCGGACTGTTTGACTGCGTTTTCCAAAGTTCTGACTTTTTGAAAAACGAGGTTGAGACTTTACAAAATGATATTGAAAACTATGCCCCGAGTGATTCTTCGGCCATTGTATCACAGATTGTAGGCCAGCTTGCAATACTTAAAGGTGAATCTGCAAAACCGGCCGAGGCGGCCCCTGTTGCTGCAGCGGTAGATGCCACTGTAGCGGCGCCTGCCACACCGGTAGCGTCCGATAAACCTATCTACAGTGTTAAGATATTTTTTGAAGACGGTTGCCAGATGGAAAACATCCGTGCCTTTATGTTGCTTAACACCATTAAAGATATGTGTGAAACCCTTGAAAGTGATCCACCAAACCCTGAAAGCAATTCAGAGTGTGCATCCGATATTGTTGCTAAAGGCTTGCTTGTAAAGTTTAGCTGTAACGGTGACCCGCAAGAGGTATACGATGCAATTGAGTCGGCTGTGAACATTCGCAGCTACGAGTTGCTAGGTCAAGAGGGTGGTACGATTGTAGATAACCCCAACAATGCCCAAAATACGCAGGTTGCACCACCGGAAGCGGAGGTAGCGGCACCGCCGGCAGGCGCAGCAAAACCTGCCGCACCTGCTAATGATTCGGCGCCTAAAAAACAAAATCTTATCAGCGTTAATCAGGGTAAACTTGATCAACTTATGGACCTTATGGGTGAGATTGTTACTGCCGAAGCAATGGTTGCATCTAATCCGGAACTTGATGGACTACAGCTGGATAGTTTCCACAAGGCAACTCGCCAACTTCGCAAACTTACAGACGAACTACAGGATGTAGTTATGTCGATAAGAATGGTGCCGCTAAACGGATTATATCAAAAGATGAACCGTATTGTACGTGACATGAGCAAAAAGCTTGGTAAAGAGGTTGACCTTGTTACGATAGGCGGCGATACCGAGATTGATAAAACTATTATCGATAGCATTACCGATCCGTTTATGCATATGATAAGAAACTCGATGGACCATGGTATCGAGAGTACCGAGGCAAGAACTGCCGCAGGAAAAAATCCACGTGGTAAGCTTACTCTTTCCGCACAAAATATTGGTGGCGAGATTGTAATTAATATTATCGATGATGGCGGCGGCCTTAACAGCGAAAAAATTCTTGCAAAAGCTAAAAAGAATGGTATACTTACAAAGCCGGAGAATGAGTATACAACAAGTGAGATAAATCAGATGATTATGCTTGCCGGCTTCTCTACCAACGAACAGGTTACTGAGTTTTCCGGTCGTGGTGTAGGGATGGACGTTGTTCGCCAGAATATAGAAAAGTGTAACGGCAGTATATCGGTTGAAAGCGAACTGGGTAAAGGCAGTACCTTTACCATCAAGATTCCACTTACACTTGCGATTGTAGATGGCATGGAATTGTCGGTAGGCAACGCAATATTCACTATTCCGATTACATCAATTAAACAATCCTTTAAGGTTACCGATAGTAGCCAGCTTCTACACGACGTTGATGGTAACGAGATGATTATGCTAAGAGGTGATTGTCATCCTATAATCAGGCTACACCAAAAATTTGATTTCCAGACCGCACGCACCAATATAGAGGATGGTATTTTGATATTGGTCGAGAGCGAGAAGAAAAAGGCCTGCATCTTTGCCGACGAGCTGATAGGTGAGCAACAGGTGGTTGTAAAATCGTTCCCTGCGTTTCTTAACGGATACGACATTAAAAGCCAAGGGCTTGCCGGCTGTACAATCTTGGGTGACGGTAGCATAAGTCTGATTCTGGATACTAATAAACTTTTGTACAACAACTAAAGGGTGTAGATTATGAGTGATATAAATAAAACCGAAATGGTATCGGATGATTTAAAGGGTAGTTATCTTACCTTCTTTGTTGACGAGAGCGTCTACGGTGTAGAGCTTTACAACGTTATGGAGATAATATCTATACAGGCAATTACCGTGGTGCCACATGTGCCGGCATATGTAAAGGGTATAATTAACCTAAGGGGTAAGATTGTGCCTGTAATCGATGTCCGCACAAAGTTTGCTATAGCTACACGTGAGTATGATGATCATACAAGTATTGTTGTACTAAACTTTCAGGATATGCAGCTTGGTATCATTGTTGATCGTGTAAGTGATGTTGTAAATGCAAACAACAACATGATGGTAGGTCTTCCAAGTCTTGGCGAAGCAGAGAGAAATAAATATCTTGGCAATGTAATGAAGATGGGCGATCGCCTTGTTTTAACACTTGATCTTGCCAGTTTCTTTAGCGAAGATTTAGAAGGTCGAGGCGATAAATGATTTCAATAACCGATAACGAGTTTAATCAGCTCGTAGAATATGTATACAAGAAATACGGTATAACATTAGCTCAAAAAAGGGTCCTTGTAGAGGGGCGTCTTTCCGGCGTCCTAAACGAGAAGGGCATTACAAAGTTTTCTGACTACCTTAATGTACTGTTCTCCGACACATCGGGCGAGGAGATGACTACATTACTTAACAGAATAACTACAAACCACACATATTTTATGCGTGAGCAAGATCATTTTGACTTTCTGCTTAATACTGCCTTGCCGGAGCTTGAGGCGGCGCAGTCTAGATCAAAATCCCTTAAAATATGGTCTGCCGGCTGTAGTAGCGGGCAGGAAGCCTATACAATAGCCATGGTTTTGGATCAGTATTTTGGTAGCAGAAAATCAACATGGGATACCATTATTTTAGCAACCGATATCTCCCATAATGTAATGAATACAGCAAAGCGGGCAACATATCCACTTGAGGGGATTTCGGTAATTCCCAAGGAGTGGCAGCAAAAATATACTACAGTTAATCAGCAGGACAACACCTTTACTATGGTTAGAAATATCCGGCGTGAGGTGATGTACCGCCCCCTTAATCTAATGGAGCCGTTTAACTTTAAGAACAAACGCCCGTTTGATATTATCTTTTGTCGCAACGTTATGATCTATTTTGACCAAAAAACAAAGGATAAACTCGTAGAGGACTTTTACGATGTAACTGCGCCGGGCGGCTACCTATGCATAGGGCATAGTGAAAGCATTAATCGATCCGCTACACGCTTTTCTTATGTGAAGCCGGCAATATATAAAAGAGAGAAATAGTTTATACAGTTTTATAAAAGGATAATGTGAACGAATCTAAGATTATTGCAATAGGCGCATCAACAGGTGGTACCGAGGCGATTTTGGCTGTTGTAAAAAATCTTCCTCCTGATTCTCCCGGTGTGATTGTTGTGCAACATATGCCGGCAGTGTTTACCGAAATGTACGCACAAAGGCTTGATCGCATATGCAAACTCTCGGTAAAGGAGGCCGCTAACAACGACAGGGTTTTACCCGGAACGGTGATTGTGGCGGCAGGTGATTATCACCTAACACTATGCAAGGATGTAGCCGGATACTATGTTAAAAGCGAACAGGGCGAAAGGGTGAACGGACACTGTCCGGCAGTTGATGTGCTTTTTGACTCGGTTGCCGATGTTGCAGGTGCAGATGCACTTGGTGTGATTCTTACCGGTATGGGCGCAGATGGCGCAAATGGTCTACTTAAAATGAAGGATGCCGGTGCCTATACAATTGGACAGGATGAAGAAAGCTGTGTTGTATACGGTATGCCGATGGTTGCATATAAACTAGGTGCTGTAAAGCGGCAGCTACCGTTGGATGAAATAGCGGATCATATTATAATGAACTATATACGAGCATAGCCTACCTGTCTTGCTATCTCTATTAGTTCCGTCTCCGATTCGATGTCGGTTCTTATTGCATATGTTTTTGATATCTTAATAAACTCCGAGTGGCATTTTTCTGCCGCCTCGGGGTTTTTGTTATGTAAAAGTTCTAATGCATAGCTACTGCGAATAACGCTGGGGAACTTTGCCATGGCCTTTTTTAGCTCGGGATCTTGGCTTAACAGCAATTTTCTTACCACATCCTCTTTGTTCTCTCCTATAAGCTCTATGAACATAAGGTCACAGTAGATTAAAAGTTTATATAAAGATACAACGGTATACTCTGTTAAAAGTTTTTCGCCTAGAAGTTTAGCACCATTAAAGTCGTGTAAATCTACAAGGCGATTAAATGCAAATACAGCTACACTGCTGCTAAGTATAGTATGGTTAAATTCGGCTGCGGGTAGTGCAAAAAGATGCTCCGGCATATCCTTTAGCCTTTTTGTCTGTGACATGTGAGCAACCATAAGCTGTACATGTAGATAGCCGATAAGCCTTGGTGTTGCATTTAGATCCACTAAGTTTTTTATATCGTTAGGTATGCCGATGCCGGACACTGTCATTGGTATTCCGTTTGTAACTGCAAAAAATAATCCGGCAATAATAATTAATGTCGCCGCCAAAATAATAAAATCTACACCCGTAAATAGTAGCGGCACTGCAAGTAACGAAAATATAATATTAAAAATAACCCCTGCCGACAGGTAGAGGGTATAGGGCATTCTACCATCTTTAAGCGGTGGTGGTTGCATAATACATTGACCCGCAGTACCGGCTATAGACTGCCTTTTTAATACTAGCCTACCATTGTCGTTTAACAGTGCAAGGTTTAATATTCTAAAGCTACTAAACCTGTAGCCGGATATAAGGCCGGCTACAAGATGCCCTGCCTCATGTACCGTTATCTGTAACAGTATGGCTAAAGACAAAAATATAGGAGTAGAAAATAGTACAATCGGCCTAGGAGTAACATACGAAGACAATAAAACCCCTATTATTGCGAACGGTATCATTATGGCAATAAACTTTATAATTTTAATTACAACCTTTTTCATCTAGCTCCTTATCAAATTCAAATTGTTAAGATTATATCACTAAACGGTAATAATATCAATAGATATGAATATTAATTGATATAGGATAACATCCCTGCAACGAAAGGACATACCATGGATAAAGGTTATACAAAAGTTGTATCAGAGCGGACAGACGGCAAGCAAACCCATAAGATAATAATGCAGGACAGAAACGAACTATCCTGCGAGGGGATTGTGGAGATAGTGGGCTACAATGAAAACGAAGTCGTGTTGGAAACACCGGTCGGTAGGGCGATGATAGGTGGTGTGCATCTTTCGATCTCGTCGTTATCGGTAGAAAGCGGATGTGTTAAGGTGTATGGGAATATTCGGTATATTGAGTATAAGGAATCCAAGGCAGAGGGCTTTTTAAAGCGTATGTTAAGATGATAGAGGCACAGCCGTTTAGTGCGGTATTTGCCGATTGTGTAGGTGCACTGGGTGCAGGCATACTGCTGGCTGTGCTTTACCATCTACTGCGGTTTTTTACCGGCAACTCAAGAATAGCAACACCGATAAGGGATATATTGTTTGCACCTGTTGCAGCGTTGCTATGCTATAGTTATGCGGTGACATACAGCTATGCCGGGATACTTCGTTTTTATATCTTGATATTTATAGGGTTAGGGATGCTGATGTATAGGCAGATTGTACTAAAACCTTTATATTCAAAAGAGCGTATGGTAAAACGACAGGTAGTAGTGATTGTCAAAAAAACATGCACAGGCATACTGCATATAGTAGATGTGTCGAAAAAATGCACAATAACTGTTGTCGGTAGAATAAAAAATTCACAAATATTACAAAGAAAACAGTTGCGAAAGCATGGTAAAATGTTGTATAATACAGGTACAAGCAACCATTTTAATACAGAGGGTAATGCAAAAAGCGGTAAGATATACAAGAAAAAGAAGCAACGCAAACCTAATACTAAGGTTGGCCGTTTGCTTTCTTGCGGCTTACCTAATATTTATGCTCATACAGACCCAGATACAGATAAATCATAAAAGCGCCGAGGTTGAGGACCTGCAAGCAGAGCTACAGCTTACAAAAAGTGAAATTAATGAGCTTGAGCGGCTATCCACAGCCGAGACAGATGCAGAGTATATGGAGCGCATTGCAAGAGAGCAGCTTGGTTATGTATCCGGAGACGAGAGGGTATTTATGGATATTAACGCAAATCAATAGGGACAGGAATGGAAAAATTACTAACTAATGCATACATATACACCGTAGCAGATAAAAATTACGAAAAGGGTTTTATTCATATAAAGGGGCAGGATATTATCGCAGTAGGCGATATGTCGGACTGTCCCTCTTTTACTGATAAGGAGATAATTGACCTTACCGATCTTTGTGTCTATCCCGGTTTTATAGATGCACACTGCCACCTTGGCATGTGGGAGGATGGACTTAAGTTTGAGGGGGCAGATGGCAACGAGGAGACCGATCCCGTTACCGCACAGCTAAGAGGGATAGATGGTGTAAATCCACAGGATAGGTGCTTTTGTGAGGCGATTGAGGCAGGGGTAACATCGGTTGTTACCGGCCCGGGAAGTGCAAACCCTATTGGTGGAACACTTACATTCATGCATTGTCACGGTAGTGTTGTCGATGATATGACGATAGTGGAGCCGGTTGCAATGAAGATGGCACTTGGTGAAAATCCAAAGGGCTGTTATCACGAGAAGCAAAAAGCCCCAGAAACACGTATGGGAACAGTTTCCATAATCAGGGATGCACTTAACGAGGCTATCTATTACGATAGAGGTAAGAAGGATAGCTATAACGCAAAAAATATTGCACTTACACCGGTTGTAAAGGGTGAGCTTGCAGCGCATATACATTCTCATCGAACAGATGATATCTTTGCGGCAATAAGAATAGCAAAGGAATTTAATCTTAATATGACTGTGGTACACGGTACCGAGGGTTATATGGTTGCAGATCAGCTTGCAAAACTTGGGGTGAATATAATATTGGGGCCGATAATGTCGGAACGATCCAAGCCGGAGCTACGTAACCTAACTCCTAAGGCTGGTGGCATCCTTGAAAATAGCGGTGTAAAGTTCGCAATCTGTACCGATCATCCGGTAATACCGATCCAGTACCTACCTATAATGGCAGGCCTTGCAGTGAGGGAGGGTCTATCCCGTGAGACTGCAATTAAGGCGATAACATCTATACCGGCCGAAATTATCGGTGTTGATGATAAATTAGGGAAAATTGCACCGGGACTTTTGGCAGACCTTGCGATCTTTAAAGGCGACCCATTATCGCTTGAAGGTGTTTGTAGAATGACAATCGTAAAGGGTGAGGTTGTTTACAAGGCATAACATGATTGTGCTTAAAGCCAAATCCCGTTATCGATAAAATATCAGTGAAAATAATCAACAACAACTTTGTTGATTATTCACAAAAACGTTACCAATCTATTGCAATTTTATCACTTTGTGTTATTATTATATTACAATATAATAACCAATGAATCATAGGCAAAAGGCTTGTGAATGGTTGTTTTTATTGTATTACACAAAGCCTAAAGAAAGGTGTTTAAAATGAAGATGGATTTTACAGGAAGACGAGTTGACCTAAAGGATGCGTTCTGCGAAAAAGCCGAGAGAAGGGCAGCAAAACTTGAAAAGTTCTTTTCCGAGAATGCGATAGCCCATATCACTGTAACGGTAGATAAATCGGCACAGACAGTGGAGGCAACTATCCGTGACGGAAGCTTTGTCGTACGCGCTGAGCGTTCAGCCGCCAAGATGGAAAACGCAGTAGATGCAGTGTTTGATGTTATCACAACACAGATAATTCGAAACAAAAAACACCTTGAGAAAAAGCTACATGCACAGGCATTTGAAGAATATAGCCACGAAGACCCTGTAGAGGATTTCGACGTAGTAAGAGAAAAAAGGTTTCCTGTTAAACCCTGTACTGTGGACGAGGCAATTCTTGAGATGAACCTACTTGGCCATGCTTTTTATATGTTTATAAATGCCGACAGCGGAAAGGTGGAGCTTTGCTACCGCCGTAAAGATGGCGGCTATGGAGTATTAATACCGGAACTGAATTAATGGCTTTATATAATCTTGTATCCCCCTGTTTTTTCGGCGCAGAAAAAACATTGTCCTTTGAGGTGAAAAAATCCGGAGGCGAGGACCTAACGGTAAACGACGGTAGGGTATATTATACCGGTGATGAATCGGTTATAGCCGCCTGTAACCTTAATCTTCGCTGCGGTGAAAGAGTTTTAATACTACTAAAAACCTTTACGGCAGAGACGTTTGACGAGCTTTTCGACGGCGTCTTTGCCGTCCCTTTTGAGGACTTTATACCTAAAGATGGGCGTTTCCCGGTTAAGGGTGCAAGTCTTTCAAGTACACTATCAAGTGTGCCTGCTTGCCAAAGCAT
Organism: uncultured Oscillospiraceae bacterium; assembly: GCA_964370765.1. Taxonomy (GTDB): domain Bacteria; phylum Bacillota; class Clostridia; order Oscillospirales; family Ruminococcaceae; genus CAYJBH01. The sequence goes on along the minus strand of CAYJKW010000028.1, from coordinate 1,851 downwards.
TGTGAAAAAAGCGGTCGTAAAACGGCTGCAAAAAGGGCATAAAACCGAATTTTTAACCGAGCGTGGTCGTCAATATTCGCTTAGATTCTCCATACGTAAAAATAAGGTGGAGCTGTTTTTAGACACAAGCGGTGAGGGATTGCATAAGCGTGGATATCGTCGTAATGCAATGGTAGCCCCCATAAGGGAGACGCTTGCCGCAACCATTGCCGATCAATCAAGAGTTTTTCCGGATAGTTTGGTGTTTGACCCGTGTTGTGGAAGTGGCACGCTACTTATCGAGGCGGCTCAAAAGGCATTACGCATAGCCCCCGGGCTTAATCGTAGCTTTGCTGCCGAGCGTAACGGCCTTGTTTCCCCTTCTATCTGGCAGGAGGAGAGGGATCGTGCCGCGGCACAGCAGATAACCGGTGCCGATTTTGCTGCTATCGGCTACGATATAGACGAGGAGGCGCTATCGGTTGCACGGCATAATGCAAGGCTTGCCGGTGTAGGCGATTACCTATCGTTTGAAAGAGCAGATCTTTTTGAGTTTAAGGTAACAAAAGGCAGTATTGTACTTGCAAACCCACCCTACGGTGAAAGGTTAAGCGATGAGGGCGAGGCACAGGATATCATTAGATCTCTTGGTAAATCGCTACTTGGAAGTGGTGCATCGGCCTATATCATATCTCCCGATCCTGAGTTTGAAAAGCTGTTTGGCGCTAAGGCGGATCGCCGCCGTAAGTTGTATAATGGAATGATAAGCTGCCAACTATATATGTATTTTAAATGATATTTTCATAGTTTCCTAATTATAATAGCTACCGATTAAACGACATAAGGAGAGTATGCCGGATTTAATAGTAAAGTATTTTTTTAAAAAGGGAACCGAACGGGAAAGCTACGGCCGTGCTGCGGGGTTGCTTGGAATAATAAGCAACACATTTATATCAGTTTTAAAAATTGTAATAGGGATTATAGGCGCAAATATTGCCATAATGGCGGACGGTATTAACAATTTAACCGATGCCGCCAGCTCGGTTGTGACTATGGTTGGCTTTCATATGTCACAAAAGCCGGCAGATGAGGAACACCCCTATGGACATGCAAGGATTGAATATGTTGCAGGGCTTACAGTATCATTTGTGGTGCTGTTTTTGGGTATACAGTTTGTAACAGAGTCGGTTAACAAGATTCTTAATCCAATCCCTACCACGCTTGATACCGCTGCGATAGTAGTTATGGTGTTTTCTATACTTGTAAAGATATGGCAGGTATTTATGTTTAGCAGTGTTGGTAGGCGGATAAAATCTACTACACTAATTGCGACTGCAACCGATAGTCGAAACGATATTTTAGCGTCGGTTACTGTTTTAATAAGCATCCCTTTATCCCGAGTGGTAGGGTTTTCGACGGATGGTTATGCAGGGCTTGTTATAGCCTTGTTTATAATCTATTCCGGCGTAATGCTTATAAAAGAAACTTCAGCCCCGCTACTTGGTGCACCGCCCGATAAGGAGGTGTGTGATGGGATTACCACCCTTATACTATCTACCGATGGGATACTTGGCCTGCATGACCTAATTATACACAACTATGGCGAGGGGCAGATGTTTGCTTCGGCACATGTGGAGATGTCGGCCGATGAAGACCTGCTACACAGCCATGAAATAATTGATAAAATAGAGCACGATGTGCATGAGCGCTGGGACATTAACCTTGTGTTACATCTTGACCCGGTGGTCAAGGATGAACGTGTATACGAATTAAAAAATATTGTAGAACAGGTAATGTATGAACTATCGCCCGAGCTATCGATGCATGATTTTAGGGTTGTGTTCACCCCCGGTAACAGCAAGATAATGTTCG
>CAYJKW010000027.1:0-24681 GCA_964370765.1 uncultured Oscillospiraceae bacterium | reverse complement strand
TTGCGGTTGATGCTGTAGCATCAGGTGTCTCTTCCGGTGCCGGATCACCGGAACAGCCGGCCATTGTGGCCATTAACATTGCAAGTGTGATAGTTAACGATGCGATTCTTTTAAATTTTTTCATTACATCCTCCTCGAAAATTCTCTTGCGTTTAAATCATGTATCCTCATTTCAATTAATTAAGTTGATATACTAATTAATTACACAAAAAACAATAGCTCTATACATTTTGTAGTATATACACAGTTTTATGCAATGTTTAGAGCGAAAATGCAAGGGGTTTTTGTTAAAAAATTTATATTAATTAACTTAATTAATTCATACATAGTTTACACCATTCTATAAAATATTTCAATACTCTTTTTGCACAAGGATGCAATAATTTTTTGTGACATTACACAACACTAGTGTATTATTGTTCATTATTACAGTGGTAGATGAGATGTAAAACGTACGGTAGAATATGCTTTGTTGCATAATAAATGTACAGTACTATGTATTAAACCATGTAACATATTGATATATATTATTGAATTTAGTTTTAAATATGCTATAATATAACTATCGGTATACATCTTGGTACAGTTAATGAAAATTCTGATGTTTGGTTCTGCGTTCAACCCCCCACACAATGGTCACCTAACGCTAATAAATGAAGCAGTCGCGGCAAGAAAACCTGATCTTGTGGTTTTAGTGCCAACCGGCAACCCCGTACATAAGAATATGCCACCATGCCCAAAAAAAATACGACTAAAGATGTCGAGGGCGTTAGCATGTTTAGTAAATTGCGAATGTACTGTGTTGGATTATGAACTAAAACGCAATAAACCAAGCTATACAATAGATACTCTTTTATACCTAAGGAAGAAATACCCGGGTTTTAAAATAGAGCTACTTATGGGTAGCGATATGCTTTTATATTTCTCAAAATGGCACCGATATAAAGAAATAATAAATCTTTGTACAATCGTTGCAGCAATCAGAGATGATGTAGATAGCCGTAGAGTTACATCTGTAGTAATGGCGATTAATAACCTTGGAGGAGATGCTCTGCTTTTGTCGATGAAACCTTTTGTAATATCTTCCGGTGAGATTAGGACAAGACTTCAACTTTCACAGGATTGTAGTGAGTTAATACCTGATAGAGTTTTGGAAATTGTTACTGAAGAAAAGTTATATAGGGCGGTGCATCTGCGGACCATTGCAAGGAAGGTAGAAAAACAGCTTAGCGCAAAGCGAAACCATCATACCTTAATGGTCTGTAAAATGGCTATAAAGCTTGCGAGAAAAAATGGAGTTAATAACTATAAGGCTTGTGCGGCTGCCTTGCTACACGATGTAGCCAAGGAGTTTTCGCAGGAAAAGATGTTGCAACTAATAAAAAATAGTGGTATAATGATTAAATGGCAGGATTTGCCCTTTTCTGTCTGGCATGGCTTTGCCGGTGCCGAATTTGCAAAACAAGAATTAATGGTTTTAGACGAGGAGATATTGTCTGCAATACGCTGGCATTCTACAGGTAAAGCAGGAATGTCGAAGCTTGATAAGATTATCTATCTTTCCGATATGGTAAGTGAAGATAGGGAATTTGCCGAGCTTGCAGATCTTCGCACGATGGCACTTTTAGATCTGGATACTGCACTTCTTGCATCTTTGGAGTTGTGTTTACATTGGCTTTCTCAGGATTCTAAGCCGATATCAACCTACACACTTCAAGCTATAGATGAGCTGAAAGGAAAAATAATTGAGCAGGAATAAAAAAAACAACCTAAGCGTGCGCCAAAGGCGCAGGCAAAAAAGTATATTCAATCGTTTTATGACGGTGCTTTTGGTACTGATAATTTCTGTTACCGGTCTTGGAGCGGGCACATATATATATCTTGATAATCTGGTTGGTACCAGTATATCGGGGGTTTTACCAAGTGAAATTGCAACCGCAGAAGAGCTACGTGGTGATGTGGTAAATATCCTTGTTGCCGGTATAGATTTTGAGGAGGGGCGAGGTAATGATCCAACCCAAGGTTTAACCGACCTTATAATGTATGTAAGTTTTGATATTAAAGCACAGAAGATGTCTATCTTCCAGATACCGAGAGATACCTATATAGGAACGGAGTATGACACTGGCTCGGGCCCCGGTGCATTAAAGATAAATGCCCTATACCGTAATGCCGACGACCCAAGCGATCGTATCGGTGCCCTTGCACAATGTATATATGATCAGTTTAAACTGCCTATCGATTATTATGTCACTATTAATATGGAGTCGTTTAAAGGTGTTGTAGATGCAATGGGTGGGATAGAAATTTATGCACCAAGGGATATATACCAACAAGATGCAAATGGTAATACGAACCCTGAGCCTACCTACGAGGCAGGCAACTACTATACGGTTGACGGTGCACATGCTGAGGTGTTTGTAAGATCAAGAGAGTATTCAAATGCAGATATAGATCGGCTTTTAGTACAAAGATACTTTTATGCGGCACTTTTTAAAGAGTTTACTTCGCTTCCTCTGTCAGATGTCATAAAGCTTATGCCATATTATGTAAGCTTTGTTAACACCGACATGGACCTTGCAACGATGGGGTCACTTGCCATGACTGCAATGAATGTACCGGCCGAAAATATCATAATGGCAACTATGCCGGGTGAGGGCTTTACCGAATACTTTGATATAGTTGGGCAGAACAGCGCATTCCTATCGGCACACTATAGTCCGACATATCAGATATTAAACGATTACTTTAGACCATATTCCGACCCGGTGCCGCCGGAGGAACTCGGAATTATAGAATACCAAAAAACAGTAGAGCTGGATGGCTCGGTACAAAGCATGGGCGGAATAATAGAAAGTGAAGGAGCAGTAGAATGACCTCAAAAGAACTTGCCGTAAAGGCAGCAGCAATCCTCGACAACAAAAAAGCAGGCGAGGTTAAGGTATTAAAAACAGAGGAGGTTACCGTACTTTGCGATTATATAGTAATTGCAACCGGTAACAGTACTACACAGGTGCGTGCACTAGCAGACGAGCTCGAATTTAAGCTTAAAGAGCAGGGCGTTGCCCCGGCAAGGATAGAGGGTTACGAAAGCCGCAACTGGATATTAATAGACTACTACGGTGTAATCGTGCATATTTTCCATCCCGAGGCAAGAGAGTTTTATAAGCTTGAAACACTTTGGGCAGATGCAAAGCCAGTTAGTGATTCGGAGTGGGAGGAACAGAATTAATGAGCTATAACCACAGCAATATAGAAAGTAAATGGCAAAAACATTGGGATGACACAAAGCCATTTGCAGCAAAAAATGGTAGTGATAAACCTAAGTTTTATGGCCTTGTAGAGTTTCCGTACCCATCCGGTGCAGGTCTGCATGTAGGGCATCCACGAAGCTATGTGGCACTAGATGCTGTAGCGAGGAAAAAGAGATTTTTAGGATACAATGTACTTTATCCAATGGGCTGGGATGCTTTTGGGCTACCTACCGAAAACTTTGCAATGAAAAATAAAATTCATCCTGCAAAGGTAACTGCCGATAACGTTGCAAGGTTTAAATTTCAACTTAAAAGCCTTGGGTTATCATTTGATTGGGATCGTGAGGTAAACACCACCGACCCTAACTACTATCGTTGGACACAGTGGATTTTCTTACAACTATACAAAAAAGGACTTGCCTATAAAAAGGAGATGGCGGTTAATTTTTGTACTGGTTGTCGTGTTGTTCTTGCAAACGAAGAGGTTGTTAACGGCGGTTGTGAGCGTTGTGGCAGTGAGGTAGAACGCAAGGTTAAAAGTCAGTGGATGCTTGCGATTACAAAGTATGCCGAGCGGCTTGCCGACGATCTTACCGATGTTAAGTTTATTGAGCGTGTAAAAACACAGCAGCTAAACTGGATAGGTAAAAGCCATGGTGCCGAGGTTGTTTTTAATACTACTGCAGATGATGAGATAACGGTGTACACTACAAGACCGGACACACTTTTTGGTGCTACCTATATGGTGCTGGCACCGGAACATGAGCTTGTTACTGAGTGGCGCTCGTTGCTAAAAAACACCTCTGAGTTAGATGCTTATATAGCTGCAGCCGGAGCAAAAAGTGATTTTGAGCGTACCGAGCTTGCAAAAGAAAAAACAGGTGTATGCCTTGATGGTGTTAAGGCAATAAATCCTGCAAACGGTGCCGAGATACCAATATTTATCTCAGATTATGTACTGGCTGGTTATGGTACCGGTGCAATAATGGCCGTTCCGGGACATGATACCCGTGACTACGAGTTTGCAAAAACGTTTAACCTACCCATTATAGAGGTTGTTGCCGGTGGGGATATTACTAAGGAAGCCTTTACCGACTGTGAAACAGGAACCATGGTAAACTCGGGTTTTATTAATGATATGTCGGTTGATGAGGCAAAGGTAGCAATAGTTGAAAAACTAAAGGCTGATGGAAAGGCAGAACCCAAAACAAACTTTAAACTACGCGATTGGGTATTCTCTCGCCAACGTTACTGGGGTGAGCCAATACCTATGGTAAACTGTGACAGTTGCGGATGGGTGCCGTTGCCGGAAGCTGAGCTTCCACTAATACTACCGGATCTACCCGATTTTGAACCGGGTGTTGACGGAGAATCACCACTTGCAAGACTAACAGATTGGATAGCTACTGACTGTCCGTGTTGCGGTGCACCGGCAAAAAGGGAAACCGATACAATGCCACAGTGGGCAGGTTCAAGCTGGTATTTTTTACGATATCTTGACCCTGACTGTACCACCGGAATAGCGTCAAAAGAGGCGCTTAACTACTGGCTACCGGTAGACTGGTATAATGGAGGCATGGAACATACAACCCTGCATCTGCTCTACAGCCGTTTTTGGCATAAGTTTTTATATGATATTGGCGTTGTACCCTGTAGTGAACCATATGCTAAACGCACCAGCCACGGAATGATTCTGGGTGAAGACGGGGAGAAGATGTCTAAATCTCGCGGCAATGTTGTTAATCCCGATGAGATTGTTAACAGTTACGGCGCCGACACAATGCGCCTTTATGAGATGTTTATCGGAGACTTTGAGAAGACCGCACCCTGGAACTCATCCTCTATTAAAGGTTGTAGGCGATTTCTTGAGCGTAGCTATGCCCTTCTCGAAAACATTGTAGAGGGTGAAGGCTATCGGGCTGAACTGGAAACTGCCTTTAACCGAACAATAAAGAAGGTCGGAGAAGACATAGAAAACCTAAAAGCGAATACTGCGATTGCAGCAATGATGAGTCTTATTAATGATATTAATTCCGCAGGTGGAATTACAAGGGATGAACTAAAAACCTTTACAATCTTGCTTTCTCCTTTAGCACCACACATGGCAGAAGAGATGTGGGAACTGGCTGGATTCGGAACAGGCATAGAGGGTAATTCTTGGCCTAAATATGATGAGGCAAGATGCAGTGAGGACACTGTAGAGATTGCCATACAGGTAACCGGAAAGATTAAGGCAAGGATTAAGGTGTCCGCTACTGCCGATGCTGCAGAGGTTTTGGCCAATGCAAAAGCTTTGCCAGAGGTAGCGCCGTTGATAGAGGGCAAAACAATACGCAAAGAACTTTATGTGCCGGGTAGACTTGTCAACATAGTGGTGTAATGAAAAGGTTACTACCTTTATTACTAGCTCTGCTTTTGCTGTGTAGCTGTAGCGACCAAAGTTATCGCCGTAGTATGGTTGATAAGTTTGATACAGTTATTACCGTCACAGGGCAGGCTACCTCCGAAGAAGCATTTGATGAGATGTTTGAGGAGGTAGAACAACTAACCGAAAAATATCACCGCATCTTTGATGCATATAACGAATATGATGGGGTAGTAAATATTGCAACCCTAAACCGTACAGCTACGACCCAGCCGGTAACCGTTGGTGCCGAACTGTTGGAACTACTTGTATTTTCCAAACAGCTTTATGAAGACACAAACGGGGCTATGAATATAGCGATGGGAGCTGTAACGGCCGTATGGAGAGATGCGAGAATTGACGAAGTGATACCTGACGATTTAGCACTTCAACAGGCGGCCAAACATTGCAACATAGAAGATATTGTGATAGACGAACAAAATTCTACAGTCTACCTTGCTGACCCATCGATGATATTGGATGTCGGTGGAGTGGCAAAGGGGTTTGCAGCTGATAAAATTGCCGAGGGCATGAGGGAACAAGGCTATAACAATTTACTTTTGTCGATGGGTGGAAATATTGTTGCAATCGGAGATAAAGACGGCAATGGATGGACCGTGGGAATAGAGGATCCTAACGGTGGAGAGATCCTTCACAAGATAACCCTAATGGATGGATACACAATGGTAGTAAGCGGGAATTATCTGCGAAGCTATACTGTAGATGGGCAGAGTTTCGGTCATATTATCGATCCGGTAACGCTGTATCCGCCAACACACCATGCGTCGGTAGCGGTAATTGCAAAAAACTCAGCAATAGCCGATGCGTTCTCTACCGCACTTTTTACAGTTGCAATACAACAGGCCTTAGAACTTGTGCAAACACAAGAAAAAATAGAGGTTCTTTTAGTTGCCAAGGATGGCACACAGACACAAAGCACAAACTTTTCGCAGTATATTACGCAATAGGTGACGGTAATGAAATCCATAATTAAGATTGATAAGGTGATTATCTACTGGATACAGCGGCACCGTAACAAGGTTTTGGACAAAATATTTGCCTTTATAACATACCTTGGAGATAACGGTTTTGTTTGGCTGTTATTTATTATCTTCTTTATAATGACCGGTAAGGGTTTTACTGGTGAAGCGATGTTTACAGGTCTTGCATTTTCTACTATTTTTTGCCTTGTACTTATTAAAAGACTTGCAAAACGCAAACGCCCCTGCGATCATGATAAAAGCCATGTATTAACTATACGCAGACCATCAGGTCATTCATTTCCGTCGGCACATAGCTCAGCAGCTTTTTCAGCGGCAGGGGTAATATATCTTATGTTGCCGGAATATGCTGCTTTAGCACTTGTTATTGCATCGCTGATTGCCTTTTCACGCGTTTATCTTTTTGTTCATTACCCAAGTGATGTTATCGCAGGTAGTGTAATGGGAATTAGTTTTGCAACATTAGCGGTGACGGTTGTTGAGCGGGTTGTTGCTCTTTAACTATTACTGCACCATCAACATCGATTTCTACTCTACAATAGCCGACAGTTCCGGATAGCTTTTCACAAAGCGGGTCCAACAGTCGGCTTTTTATTATACTATCTAACCATGCTGCACCTTCCTTTCGATTTAATAATTCCTGTGTTATCTTTTTTATAAGTTGCTGTGTAACACTACAATCTATACCGCTTTTTTTCATTTCATCAATATGCAGTCCTACATTATAGGTGACAATTTTATACATAATTTCAAATTCTGGTCTTTTTAATGTTATGACTTCATCAACTACACCCCCCAGCCCTTGTGGTAGTGGGTGTTCTTTTTCTTGCCCCTCAAAGCCAAGGCTACTAAATGCCGAAGTACCCTCTATTGTCAAAATTATAATGCAGGATTGGAAGTTAACTTTATAAGAGTTATTATCAAGTAATAGTCCCTCCTTTAATATAGATAATACCAACTGCCTTACCTCCGGTACTGCATTGTCAAAGCCTTTTAAAAGTAATAAGCAGGTTGGATTTTGTCGAACAAACTCGGTAAGAACACCGGCTTTTTCATGCCCGACATATCCTGCTGCTGCACCTGTTAAAGGCGATGTGTGGCTATACTGCGATAGATCGAGAGTTAAAAATCTTGAACTAGAAAACATAAGTCGTGCAAGGGTTTGCGCTAGTTTTGTCTTACCCACACCCTGTGGTCCAACAAATGCAAATGATGCTGCCACACTGTTTTTTCTGTTAAATCCCATACAATAGCGGCGCATTGCAAGGCATAATTTTTTTACCTCGGAATCTCTTCCGAAAAAAATCTTTTTTAGCTCTTGTTCTAACATAGTATCGCTAAGAAGAGATGCACCGGTTTTTTTGTCGATGATTCTAACGATATCGGCTCTCGTAATTATACCGCTATTGTTAAATATTTTGTCATGTGCTGCGGCCTCGTCAATGAGATCTATTGCTTTATCAGGAAGAAAACGCGATGGCATATAAATTTTTGATAGTCTTACAGCGGCAGTAATTGCATCTTCAGATATCTTAACCCCATGAAAGTCCTCGTAGCGTATCGCTGCACCCTGTAAAATTGCTATTGCCTGTTCGGTAGATGGTTCTTCTATCTTTATCGGTGCGAATCGTCGTTCGAATGCACTGTCCTTTTCTATATATCTTCGATATTCATCCTGCGTTGTGGCGCCTAAAATCTGTAGATCACCTCGTGCTAAGGCCGGTTTTAGTATACTGGATGCATCTACTGCGCCTTCGGCACCGCCGGCTGATAGTAGGCTGTGCAACTCATCTACAAAAAGTATTACATCCTTTGCAGCTATAACTTCGTTGATTATAGCGGTAATCCTTTCTTCAAAGTCGCCACGGTATTTTGTACCTGCAACAAGTTCGGCCGAGGTTATTGCAATAATTCTCTTGTTTTTTAAAGGATCAGGCGCACGTCCAATTGCTATACGCATAGCAAGTTCCTCTGCAATAGCTGTTTTTCCTACTCCTGCCGGTCCTATTAAACATGCGTTATTCTTACTGCGTCTACATAGTATACACATCACAGAATTAAGCTCTTCGTCACGTCCTATACAGGGATCGTATCCTTTAGTAAGGGCACTTTTTACCATGTCTATCCCGTATTTTTCTAGGCTGGATTTTCGTCTGGTTACCTGAGACTCTGTACCAACCCTGCCTAATATAAGCAATCTATAAAGATTACCTACATCCATTCCGCAATCCATTAATAGTTTTGTTGCGGACCCTTGATCATCTCCAAGCAGCCCAACCATAATGTCGGATGGATTTGCCTCAGATCTACCATGTTCCTTTGCAAAAGTGATAGTATTAAGCAGCAGTTTTTTTGCTTCATCATTAAAGCTATCTGGTGTCAATTTGTGTTTTTTGTCACCTGGAGGGTAACGCTTTGTTAACTTTTCTGTAACCCCGATAACGCCTAACCCATGTGCTGACATTAATGCAGCACCCCTGCTTTGCGGTGACATTGACATTGCAAGAAGGATGTGTTCACTGCCAACATAGCTATGGCACATCTCGGTTGCCTGCCTGATTGCAAGGTTTAACAGTTGGCACGCTTCTTTAGAAAACCCCTTTATTACATACATTATAAATCTCCATTGTTACTATCTGGAAGTTTTGTCAAAATTTATGTCATAAATACAACAAATAAAAAAATGTATTGATAATAATCTCTACATAATGTATAATAAAAACATGAAAAATTATTTAACTAATACAATTAAAATTCTTTCGGTTGGGATGGCATTGGTCTTAGTATCCTGCTCGTCTGAAGGAGTGCAGGAACAACCTGCTACCTATGATCAACCGCTACAAGAAATTACAATTATTGCAGGAAATGTTGCGAGCAATAACACGGGCGAACTTACCCTTACAACTGCCGATGGAGATGTAACCCTTAATACTTCCGAGGCAGCTATATATGGAGAGATATCACAGGGTGTACAGGTGGAGGCACTTGTCACCGGAAATGTGGCGGAGTTCGTGTCGGTAGCAAACGAAAACAACCCTGTTATTAACCTAAGCGGATATGTAGTTTCTGTCGATGATGAGTCGATAACAGTTTTATCGGGTGGTAAACACCATAGTTTTGATACAACAGGTGCCGATATTTTACTCGGAAAAGCACCTGCGGTAGGTGATGCTGTAAACCTAATCAGTACCGAGGGCGGAAAAGCAATAGAGATTAAGATAACAGCATTTGGCGGTGGGCGTATTAACGGCGAGCTTACTATGCTTACCGATACTATTATGGTTGTTACTTTACAGGGTGGCGCCAACATACCCTTTTTAACACAGGGCATAGTGATGCCGGAAGGCGTTGAGGTAGGTCAAGAGGTGTTGGTGGACTACCATGGAACGCTATCCGGAAAAAACAATGCCGTTGCATTATATTTAAATGAATCGGAGCTACCAACAGAGGGGGAGATCTCCGGTGTGGTTAGTGACCTGTTAAATGGGTTGATTGCAGTTCGCACTGATGCCGGTGAGATTTTTAGCTTTGTCTATGAGATTGATAATACCTTTACGGGAAACAGGTTGCTTGTTGGTGACAGTGTAGATATAGCCTATAGCTTGAATTCAAGTGGTACACTAAATGCCGATACTATAACCCCTACAGCTTACAGTGCAAGGGGTAGCTATAATATTAGCGGAGTAGTTACCGGCTACGATCCCGGACTACTTACCATACGAACCGAGAACGGAAACAGCTACAGCTTTTCACATAACGATGCAACCGCAATTTACGGTGAATCAGTGCCTGTGCTCGGTGATGAAGTCAAGGTTGTTTTTGAACTTAATGATAACAATTTTCTAAGATGTACTGCGCTTTATATAGATGGCTTTGAGCCGCAAACTCAGACAGTTACCGGGGATGTTGTAAATATAGAGACAGACATTATTTCAATCGTTGATGATCAAGGCACGGAAGTGTCATTTTACTACTCTAACGCAACCCTAAACAGTAGCTTGCCGATAATGCGATCTGACAATATTACTATCGAATACATCGAAGTGCCATCCGGCAATTCCGATGCAGTTGCAATTACCTTTAATTCTACAGCTACCCAGTTTGAACCACAACCGGTTTCGTTGCAGGAAACAGGTGTTGTACAGGGTGAAATAATACTAAAAGATGATGATATGTTGTTTATCAAGGATGATGACGGTAGATTGTTTTTATTCACAACCGACAATGCGGAGTTTGTGCAGGGAGCTGAAGAGGAATTAAATGTTTATGTACAGTATATAGGCGACACCTTAAATAATCCCGAGGCGGTGCTTATATCACCTTTCGAATAGATTAAGCTGGAGCGGTTGCAGTGATGTTGGAGAAGATACAAAACTTAATATATAAAATGCGCCACCTTATAGCAATTGCTATCTTGGTGGCATTTGCACTCGGAATATATATGTGGGTCTACTGGAATAATAGCAGTAATAACCGCGATAGAACCGAACAGGAATATATTAACGATGAGTATTTTATCTTAACCGAAGACATAACAGCCGACGAAGGAATTCGCCAACCTTTTAGCTCCGATAAAGACATACATGGTGCAACCTTTGTATTTCACACCTATGGTGAGCAACTTGCCGGTATAATTACGGTGGAACTTTGGGAAGATAACGCAGAGCTTTTAACCTCCGGCACCCTTGATATGGTACACCTGTTAAATAACACACATCATGCAATAATGTTTGATGTGCCGATTACAGGTGTTACACAGGAAAAAGCCTATGACCTTGTAATAAAAGCGAACCATTCGGAGCAGGGCCAAAGTGTAGCTTTATGGCGAAGCGACAGTTCTGTAGATAAGCCCTATCTTACACAAAACGGTGAGCCAACACAGACGACACTCGGTTTTGGAATTGTCACTAACCGTGCCGGTGATTTTATAGTGTGGCAGACTGTTGTACTAGCCATACTTACCTGTGTTGTCGTAGTGGGGGGATACCTACTGTTGATGGTTTTCAAGGTGAATCTATCTGTTACGGTAGCTGTAATCTTGTTTGCCATGGGTGTTATCTATGCTATTGTATTTCCACCACGTGCTGCACCTGACGAGGAGGTGCATATTCACACCGCCTACTATTATTCAAACGTGTTGCTTGGAATAGAGAATGAGTCAACACTTACTATGCGTGCTGGAGATGCCGATGTATTCATTCCACAGGCCGACAAGCTTAGTGTTTTTAGCTATCAACAGGTGGCCAATGATATTTTTAAATCATGCCCGGATGACACTCTTGTGCCGGTTGAAGCACGACTTGCACTTACCGAACCATTCTGGATATATCTACCTACAACGATAGGTGTTGCGTTTGCCAGGGTTATAGATGCCAACTATATAACATTAATTTTTATAGGCAGACTTTTTAATCTTGCGTTTTTTGCAGCAATTATGGGGGTGGCAATTGCACTTACCCCACGTTTTAAACAAATTATTGCCGTTGTTGCTTTACTGCCGAGTGTAGTACATCTTGCATCCACATTTTCTTACGATGGATTGATAATTGCGCTTGCTACATTGTTTATATCGCTATGCCTTAATATATCAGCGCAGGAGAAACCGGTTAAAAGACGGCAGATTGCGGCACTTTCAATTATCGGATTTTTATTTGCACCGATGAAAGCAATCTATATATTTATAGCAGGGTTTTGTAGAATAATACCCTCGGGATTATTTAAAAACAAAAGAAGCTATTATATTTCGTTGTTAACAGTTTTGTTCGCCTCTTTTATCGGGGGAATGACACGCTTTATTAATATACCGGTTTTTGCTACTACGTGGGAGGATGTAGAAAATGCCCCTGCGCCGGTAATCGACTATGTCGAGCGCGAATTTTATAATATAGGCTATCTTTTAAACAATCTACAATCGGCACTAAAGGTGTTTTTTAATACTATACAGGAAAATACATGGGTATATATCTCTCAACTCGTAGGGGGGGAGATGGGTGAGCCGATACTAAGCGAGCTTTATATATGGCCACCACTTGTATTTGCCCTACTGCTAATTTTATTAATGTCAACCATAACGAAAACAGAAGAATCACCACTTCTTACACCCTTCAATAAGATTATTGCAACGATATGTATGCTGTGTGTATGCGGTGTATTGCTTGTAGTTATATTTACCTGGACGCCGACACGCTATACGTTACTGTGGGGATTGCAGGGAAGATACTTCCTGCCAATTCTTCCGATGTTTTTATTTGCAATACAGGGTAAACTAATAAAGATAGAAAAGGATATAAGCAGACCACTTATTCTAGCTGAACTGTGCTGTGGATTAATCGCAGCGGTTAGCATTTTTCAAGGAGTAATGGGGGTGTTAGTATGATAGTTTGAAATCTAGTGGTGCAAAACACTATTACGATGATAATTTTAAGCGTGTTATCATATGTATTATTTATGTAAGATCGTTTAATTGATAGCTAAACCGGTTATACTAAGCGAAGATTAGTTATAATACACAAAAGTCAATTGGTGAAATACACAAAGTTAGGAGTAAGTCTTTGTTGACATTGACGAAAAAATGTGTTATTATATGGTTAAGCTAATAAAACAGGAAAGCGATAAACGCTTTTTACATACAAAAAGAAGATAGAAGAAAGAATAGAAGGAGTAATATTATGTATGATTCAACTTTTGACGTAAACAACGTTAGCATGAGCGAATTTTCCGAGGTGATAGCAAGCTGTAGTGGCGATGTGTTTCTTGTAACACCGGAGGGTGACCGACTAAATCTTAAGAGTAAGCTTTGCCAGCTTATCGGTTTTACAAAGCTTATAGAGGGTGGCATTGTGTCGACAGCACGTTTAGAGTGTGCAAACAAGGAAGACGAGAGCAAACTATTCCGTTTCAACCTGTTCGGCGAGAAATAATAAAAAACGAACATAAAAAGGAGTATGGCAATAATGTCATGCTCCTTTTTTTGTGCTGTAAAAAAATAATAAAGTTGAAATTTAACATAAATTTTACTTTTAATAGCTTTTAGTTTTTACAGAATAATAATAAAATTTAGATACAACAAAAAAGTAAATGGAGAAAGCATTTAGATGAGAAGATTAATTTCAATAGCTACAGGTTTAGTATTAGTAATTTCGATGTTAGCATCCTGCTCTGAGGGCGGTGCAGGTGGCTCAATTACAACAGGCGGTTCTACATCGGTTGAGGCTGTAATTCAATCCATGATGGAAGTTTACATGGAAGAAAACCCGGGAACAACAATTACATATGCACCAACAGGATCCAGTACAGGTGTTCAGGGTGCAGCAGATGGACAGCTTGATATCGGCCTTTCCAGCCGCGGACTAAAGGATGAGGAAAAAGCAACACTTACCGAAACAGTTTTTGCACTTGATGGTATTGCAATTATTGTAAACTCTGCCAATACAGTTGCAGATCTAGATATGGAAACGCTTGCAGCTATCTACAAGGGCGAGATAACAAATTGGAGTGAAGTTGGTGGCAACGATGCAGAGATTGTTGTAATAGGTCGCGACGCTGCTTCCGGTACACGTGATGGATTTGAGAGCATCGTTGATGTTGAGGATGTATGTGCTTACGATGAAGAGCAGGCATCAGGTGGTGGTGTTAAGGCAAGCGTTCAATCTACCGAGGGTGCTATCGGCTACGTATCAATCTCCTCAGTATCAGACGAGATTAATGTTGTAAGCATAGATGGAATAGCTCCTTCAGAGGAAGCTGTAAAGGATGGCTCCTACAAGATTCAACGTCCATTTGTGTTCGCTACAATTACAGGCGAAGAGAATGAGGATGCCGCAGCATTCATGGAATGGGCATTAAGCGATGCAACAGTTGAGCTTATACGTGATGCCGGTGCAGTACCGGTACAATAGATATCAATCTATAAACTAAAAATACAGTTAAGGCTGTCGCAACAATCTTGCGACAGCCTTATAAAGGAAAAATATGAAGATTAAAAAGATAACAGAAAAGATCATGAATATTGTGTTTTTGGTGTGTGGGCTTACAGCAATAGCTTTTGTAGCCATAATATCAATTTACATGATAATATCGGGTGTACCCGGAATAGTAGAAATAGGTTTTATTGATTTTATGTTCGGCCTTGTTTGGGAGCCGGCACATTCTACAGATCCACAGTATGGCATCTTTCCGATAATGCTTTCCAGCATCTATGCAACAGGCGGGGCAACACTACTAGGAATTCCGGTAGGACTTCTTACCGCTATTTTTCTATCCAAATATGCAACTCCAAGAGCGGCAGGTCTTGTACGACCTGCTGTAGAACTGCTGTCCGGTATTCCAAGTGTGGTTTACGGGCTTATTGGTGTAATGTTTTTAGTTCCAAACATTGCAGCAGTATTTAATCTACCAAAGGGAACTGGTCTATTTGCCGCAATAATTGTGCTAATGATAATGATTCTACCATCGATTATTTCGATAAGTGAAACAGCATTAAACGCAGTGCCTAAAGAGTACGAGGAAGCAAGCCTTGCACTTGGCGCAAGCCATACAGAAACAGTGTTTAAGGTAAGTGTGCCTGCGGCTAAAAACGGAATTGCAGCCGGTGTAGTTTTGGGTGTGGGACGCGCAATTGGCGAGGCCATGGCAGTAATGATGGTTGCCGGAAATGTTGCAAATATGCCAAAATTATTTGAGAGTGTTGCATTGCTTACAACTTCAATCGCTAAGGATATGGGGTATGCAAGTGGCTTACATAGGCAGGCCTTATTCTCTATAGGTTTAGTTCTGTTCGTCTTTATACTAATAATTAATGCAGTAATGAACGTCCTTATTAAAAATGGGGGCAAAGATCGATGAGGAAAAAAAGATTAATTAAAGATCGGATTTTTATCGGCCTTGTGTATGGTGCAGCATTGATAACAGTGCTTTTTCTAGTAGGTATTATTGGATACATAATGGTTCAAGGACTTCCAAATATCACCTGGGAGTTACTATCTACGGCACCAAGTCACCGTAACAAAACTATAGGTATACTACCTAATATACTTAATACACTATATGTTATTCTATTATCGCTTATAATTGTTTTACCACTTGGTATCGGGGCCGCAATCTATCTTACAGAGTATGTTAAAAATAAAAAATTATTGGCAGTGATAGAGGCCACGGTAGAGGTTTTGGCCGCAATACCATCCATAATCTATGGACTTGTAGGCATGATGTTTTTTGGCCAACTTATGGGGTTTGGACTAAGTCTTCTTTCGGGATGTTTAACACTTGTTATAATTATTTTGCCCACCATTATTCGTACAACGCAGGAAAGTCTAAAGACAGTGCCTCAATCCTATCGTGAAGGTGCGTTAGGACTGGGATCAACAAAATGGTATATGATACGTACCATTATTCTACCCTGTTGTCTCGATGGAATCATTACAGGTTGTATACTATCGGTTGGACGTATCGTTGGTGAAAGTGCCGCACTTCTATTTACCGCTGGTCTTGCTGCAGGAGCAATAACGAATATATTCACTGCCTATAGTAGCAGTGGTGGTACTCTTTCGGTTGCACTTTACATGTATGTTGCCGAGCGTGGGGAGTTTGGAGTCGGATTTGCCATAGCAGCGATATTGTTGATCTTAGTGTTAATTCTAAATTTAACAACTAAATTTATACAAAAAAGATTATCAAACAGCAAACGGTAAATTAATAAATGTTACTAAATATGTTTTACATAGCAATAGAAAGGAATAATCATTAATATGGTTACACAAAGCACAATAATGCAGGCTGTGGATTTAGATCTTTATTATGGCGAATTTCAGGCGCTTAAAAAGATAAATATGGCTGTGCCGGAAAAACAGATCACCGCACTTATAGGGCCGTCAGGTTGTGGAAAGTCGACGTTTATTAAAACCCTTAATAGAATGAACGATCTTATTCCCAGTGTTAATATAAAGGGGGATATACTGTTTGAAGGCAACACAATTTTTGGAAAAGATATAGATGTTACTCAGCTACGTAAGCAGGTGGGAATGGTGTTTCAAAAGCCAAATCCATTTCCTATGAGCATATATGACAATGTTGCCTACGGCCCAAGGCTGCATGGACATCTGACCCATGCCCAGACCGACCAACTTGTTGAACAAAGTCTAAAATCGGCAGCCCTATGGGACGAGGTTAAGGACAGATTGAAGAAGAGTGCACTTAGTCTATCAGGTGGTCAGCAGCAGCGCCTGTGTATTGCAAGGGCTCTTGCAGTACAGCCTAAGGTATTGTTGATGGACGAGCCTACCAGTGCACTGGACCCTATTTCTACCTCAAAGATAGAGGAACTTGCAATTTCGCTAAAAGAGGATTATACTATTATCATAGTTACACATAACATGCAACAGGCTGTACGTATATCAGATAACACTGCCTTTTTTCTGTTGGGAGAGGTTGTGGAATACAGTGAAACGGAGCAGTTGTTTAGTTTTCCAAAGGATAAGAGGACAGAGGATTATATTACAGGGAGATTCGGGTAATGAGAACTAGATTTGACGAACAGCTTAACTATTTAAATAAAGAACTGATTGTAATGGGGTCCCTGTGCGAGACAGCAATTGCAAAATCCTCAAAAGCCTTTACCGAGAAGGATATCGGGCTTGCAAAGGAGGTTATTGCCTCGGCAAATATAATAGATCAGAAGGAACGTGAGATAGAGAGTGTCTGCCTAAAAATGTTATTGCAACAACAACCTGTTGCGCATGATCTAAGGTTAATTTCTGCCGCACTAAAGATGATAACAGATATGGAGCGTATTGGCGACCAAGCAGAGGATATCTGTGAAATAGTAATTACCTCTAACATAGTTGTTACCGAAAAGGTTCACCATATCAGGGATATGGCTACGGAAACAATTAAAATGGTAAGCAAATGTATAGATGCGTATGTAGCAAAGGATAAGGAACTTGCCCTTGAAGTTATTGCTGCTGATGATATAGTTGACGAACTGTTTTTAGAGGTTAGAAACGATCTGTTGCTACTAGCAGGAAATACCGACAATAACGAGGGCGTATTAGATCTTTTAATGATTGCAAAATACCTTGAGCGTATAGGCGACCATGCAACCAACATTGCTGGATGGGTTATGTTCTCTATCACCGGAGAACATGAGAATTATTAATTAGAGGTAAAAATTGATTTATTGTGTAGAAGATGACGATAGTATTCGCGAACTGGTACTGTATACACTACAAAGCACCGGTTTTGATGCGAAGGGTTTTTCCTGTGCTGAGGATATGTTTGCGGCGATAAAACAGGAAACACCTTTATTAATAATTCTTGATATTATGCTTCCTGGAAAGGATGGTATCGAGATACTTAAAACTCTTCGCGCAGATAAACATACATCAGATATCTTGATTATGATGGCCACTGCAAAGGGTACCGAATTTGATAAGGTTTATGGGCTGGATACCGGTGCAGATGACTACCTTGTAAAACCATTTGGTATGATGGAATTGCTTGCGCGTGTTAAGGCTTTGTTACGTAGGAGGACAGTTGCTCCGGATGCAGTAAAAGAAGCTACTTTAAAGCTTGGGAATATCAAGGTGGATTATACAAAACGTACGGTGACGGCAAACGGTGCAAATGTAGTACTAACATATAAAGAGTTTGAAATCTTATGGATCCTTATGCAGGAGCCGGAGCGAGTTTTTACAAGAGATAACCTGCTAAATTCAGTCTGGGGGTATGAGTTTGATGGTGAAACTCGAACTGTAGATGTGCATATGAGGAGTTTAAGGCAAAAACTGGGGGATGCAGGGTTACAGATTCAAACAATAAGGGGCGTTGGGTATAGTATCTATGAGGGAATGACTAAAGACCTTACAACCTGATTTAAGAAGGTGGAATACAAATGAAAACAAAGATATTCAGGCAACTTTTTCTTTGCTGTGCCTTAACGGCGCTGCTTGTAAGCTTATTGATAAGTTATGTTATGTATCACGGCTATACAAGAAATATACAAAATAGCGTTATGCAGACCGCAAACGACTATAAGAACATTTTAAACGATGCAGAAATCGACAACATTGAGGCGTTAGAGCATGTTCCAAACTCGATATTTCGTATTACACTAATATCGCCTGAAGGAGAGGTTTTATTTGACAACCAATCCGAAACAACCGAGGATCACAGTAATAGACCGGAGATAATTGCTGCAATTCAAAGTGGTACCGGCTCTGCCACAAGGTTTTCTGATACCTTACAGGAGCAGACACACTACTATGCGCGACTACTTGATTCGGAAAATGTTATAAGAATATCAGCGATTAGTGATACCGCTTACAACACCTTTTTAGACAGCCTGCCGTTTGTGCTAATTAGTTTTGTGGTTGTGCTTACTCTAAGTTACATTATTTCAAGGGGTGTCACGAATAAGCTAATACAACCAATTAACTCTATAAATGTAGAACAGCCTACAAAGAATAACACCTATGTTGAGTTAACCCCGCTTCTAATAAAGATAGAAAACCAAAACTCGCAACTTATGGCTCAAACCACCGACATGCAAAAGATGCGTGACGAGCTTAGTGGTATTATGAACTATATGGAGGAAGGTTTAATTGTGCTTAGCGGTGCAGGAAAGATATTAAGTATTAATCAAGCCGCACTTGCAATTACAAAAAAGACTGCCGAGGAATGTGTAGGTAGATATATTCTGGAAATCCATCGTGGAGAGAAATATGAAAAACTTTTTGACCTTGTAGAGCGCAAGGAAACAGGAAGTATCTATCTTGAAGAGAATGATAGGGTATATCGTGTATCGGTTTCTTTTATAAAATCCGGTGGAAGCATAATACTGTTTGTTGATGTTACCCAGCAGCACGATGCTGAAAAAATGCGTAGAGAATTCTCTGCAAATGTTTCACATGAGCTTAAGACCCCCTTGCAAACCATATCAGGTTATGCTGAGCTTCTTAGCAATAACATGGTTCAGGAAGACGATAAACCTCGATTCATCGAAAAAATTTACAACGAAAGCATGAGAATGAGCCTGCTAATTCAAGATATAATTAAGCTTTCTCATCTTGACGAAGAATTAAAAGGTGTTGCACATGAAGAAGTGCTTTTAAATATAATAGTAGCTGAAGTGGTAGATGAGCTCACTGCAAAGGCAGAAAAAAAGCAAGTTGCCGTAGGTGTTTTAGGTGCAGACGTCAATATTACCGGAATACCTACACTACTTAAAGAGTGTCTGTTTAACGTGGTTGACAATGCGATAGAATACAATAAGGATGGTGGCAAGGTAGATATAGACATTCGGCTACAGGAAAAACAGGTAGTCATATCAGTATCTGATACCGGCATAGGAATACCTGCCGATGAACAGCAAAGGGTATTTGAGCGTTTTTATAGAGTGGAAAAAAGTCGTTGCAGAAGCAACGGAGGTACCGGACTCGGACTAAGTATAGTTAAACATGCTGTTTCAATACATGCAGGCGAAATAGAGCTAATTAGCGAGGAGGGCAAAGGAACCACTGTTAAGATAACAATACCAAAAACGTAGCAAGAAAGCTGTATATATCAAAATGGATGTGGAGTAGATATTTTCTACTCCACATCCATTTTTGGTTGTAATATTATCTACCCTTGTTTTTGTGGGCTTTAGCTCTGCTATGGTTAAATTCATGCTTGCCTTTTGGTTTGCCACCAAACCTACTATACCTATCAGAAGAGCGACGAGGAGCCGAATCAGATACCCTTACCTCGACCGGCTTTTTCTGAATCTTAAGTCCTTGCATTGCATCAACAACCTCTCCTGCGATATCAGATGGTATGCCAACGATTGTAAGATGCGGTGAAATATCGATTTTGCCTATCATGGCAGATGATATTCCTGCTGCCTCGGTAATTGCACCTACTATATGGTTTGGCGCAATTCTATCACTACGTCCAATATCTATAGTAATATTAGTATAACCTGCTTCGCTACGATGCTTTACAGGGCGATCAGCAGCTTTTCGTTCTCTGCGCTTTGGTGATAACTTAACATCCACAAGATTGTTGATGTTTTGGCTATAGCTTTTCTTGATAAGGGCCGCTGCAATGTCTGAAGCATCGTATCCCTCTGCTATAAGCTCTGAAACAATATGGTGGTAGCTATCGTCAACCGGTGTGTCTATAGCAGCACGTATTAAATCGACACTGTGTTTACGGTTCTGCTGTTGAACATCTGCAACAGTAGGGATTGGAAGTTCATCCATATCGGACTTAGTCTCCCTTGCGAGGCGACGCAATGTCTGTACTTGATGTCCCTCATAACATAGTGTGATTGCAGTACCTTTACGTCCGGCACGTCCGGTTCGACCAATACGGTGGACATAGTACTCGGTAGACTGTGGTATGTCGTAGTTTATTACATAATCAACATCATTAACATCGATACCTCTGGCTGCAACATCGGTTGCTACCAGTATTGTTGTTTTCCCTTGTTTAAAGCTGTTCATAACGGTTGTGCGCTGGTTTTGCTTCATATCACCATGCAGCCCCTCAATAGAAATGCCGTCAGCCTTGAGTTGTTCGGTAAGTTCGTCCACCATAGATTTTGTATTGGCAAATATTATTACACGTTGCGGTTTATAGCAATGAAACAATAGTCTTAAAACGTCCATCTTTCGATTTTTTGGAAGTTGCACATAACATTGTCGAATATTGTTAAGCACAACCTGCTTAGCATTAACCTCAACATTAACCGGATCCTTTTGAAACTCCCTTGTTATCTTTAGGATTTCGGGAGGAACAGTTGCAGAGAACATAACTGTCTGACGACTTTCGGGTGTGTCCTGCAATATGGTCTCGACATCCTCCTTAAAACCCATCTTTAACATTTCGTCCGCTTCATCCAACACCAACATCTTTAGACTACCAAGAAGTAGTGATTTACGACGCATGTGATCCATAATACGTCCCGGTGTGCCTACAACAATGTTAGCTTTTTTAAGGTCACGAAACTGATTTCTAAAATCTGCACCTCCATAAACCTCTGCTACATTAATATAGGAAAGATATTTTGCAATTTTCCTTATCTCTACGGCACATTGCTGTGCAAGCTCGCGAGTAGGAGATAGGATCAATACCTGCACTTGTTGTAGGTTTGCATCGACACTTTCGACCGCGGGTATGCCAAAAGCTACTGTTTTGCCAGTACCTGTCTGCGAACGTGCAAACATATCGCACCCGGTGCGTATTAACGGGATTGACTCGGTCTGTACTGCGGTTGCATCGGTAAATCCCATCGATTCGATTGCACGCAGTATCTGCGGTTTTAACGATAAATCCGCAAAGCTTTGAATATTCATAATTATCCTTTATGTTGTTTTTTGTCGCAAAAATATACAGCACTGCCAGATAAGTTGGCCGTGCCCTCCATTAAAACTTAATTGTTTTTTTGCTTTTCATCTCTTAACATATACATTATAACACACAAATGCAAAAAAATAAACATAAATATTATTGCAATACAATATTTTGCGTGTTAGAATACAGATAAGCATCTATTAACGATAGGGGATACAATGGAAAATAATAAATGCGTATGTCAAAATGTATCATGTCCACGACATGGAAAGTGTGATGAATGCAGGGGGTTTCACGCTAAAAATATTAGCTATCCACTTACATCATGTCAAAGGTTGCAGATACAAAAAGTGGATAATAATAAAAAAATTTAGGAGGATAGTATGAGGTTTCTTGGTATGGACTTTGATGTAAAATGTACTCCGCCACTGGATAAAAATTTCTTGCCGATGATAAAATTCATAAAGGCATTTGAAATTGGTGCAAAGGAGCCATTTTCAATTGCGATAGAACGTAGTAAAGGGCTAATTTCGGTGCACAACACGGTGTTGCACGGAACAAAGGAAATGTATTCGGCTGATGTATGTTATGTTGATAGGCTGGTAAAGATGCTACTTTGGATGAAGGGTGGATTTAAGGTGTATCTTTGTGGCAATATAGATGTTTGTAATGCAGTGAAAAATCATTATAGTGAAGATGGTCAACGAAGCTTCGATTATAATTTTATGTCTAACATATATGACGAACCGTTTGATGTTGTTATTACGGAAAAGATACCAGCGGAAAAGACTGATAGTCAATCGATCGGTAGGCACACCGATGGCTGTAGAATTGGTTTTGATGCAGGTGGTAGTGATCGCAAGGTTTCAGCTGTTATTGACGGTGAATGTGTATTTAGCGAAGAAGTTGTGTGGCATCCAAAGATAACAGCTGATCCGGAATATCATTTTAATGGCATTATTTCTGCCCTTAATACAGCTGCTGAACATCTGCCCCGTGTAGATGCAATAGGTGTTTCTTCAGCAGGAATTTATATCGATAACTATACTAAGGCCGCGTCACTTTTTTTACAGGTGCCTAAAGACTTATTTGACCTAAAGGTTAAAGATATCTATCTAAGAGCAGCAAGAGAGTTTGGTGATGTGCCGATTACAGTATGTAATGACGGTGATGTTACTGCACTTGCGGGTGCGATGAGCTTTGATGTAAACAATATTCTTGGAATTGCAATGGGCACCAGCGAGGCAGCAGGTTATGTTGATGCAAAAGGAAATATACCGGGTTGGCTAAATGAACTTGCCTTTGCACCGGTTGATATAAATCCTTTAGCTATGAAGGATGAGTGGAGCGGTGATATAGGCGTGGGTTGCAAATATTTTTCTCAGGATGCAGTAATAAAGCTATCACCTATAGCAGGTATTTTACACGATGAACTTCACTCGCCTGCTGAAAAACTAAAGGTTGTACAGGAACTTATGGAAAAAGGGGATAAGCGTGCCGCAAAGATATATGAATCGATAGGCATTTATCTTGCGCATAGTCTTGCGTTATATCACTATTTTTATGAGTTTAAAAATGTCTTGTTGCTAGGGCGAGTAATGTCCGGTAGGGGAGGGGACATATTATTAAAAAGCTGTGAGGAATCATTGGCTATCGAGTATCCTGAAATATCGCAGGATATAAAGATAATGTTGCCTGACGAAAAGTTCAGGCGTGTTGGTCAATCGGCTGCTGCTGCATCCTTGCCGGAACTGCGAAGATAATTAAGACAGCTTTTAGAATAACAATCCCCACACATGATAATAGGTGTGGGGATTGTATTATATTATCGACTCAAGGTAGCTTTTAAGGTTAGCTACCGTTGTAAAGATGTAGTCAGGATTAACACTTTTAAGTGCCGGAAGATCAACGGTGTCCGCCCAACAAGCAGATAGACAGGTCACACCGGATTTTCTGGATTCCATAACATCCGAAACGACATCACCAATATACAAAAACTCTTCTTTAGTTAAGTTGTGTTTTAAAAGCAGATCATTAATGGCACCGCTTTTATCAACACGTTGTTCATGGCCTGTCATTACGTCACAGAACACATTAGTCATACCAATCTTTTTTAATGATATATCACAAGCAACAGCGCCTTTACCGGTGATTACTGCTAACTTAATATTTTTTTGTTGCAAAAATGCGATTAGCTCATTCATGCCAAAAAATGTATCGGGAGCTTCATCGTGATAGAGTTCGTATAGACGATGATATTCATCTAGTGCCTCATTGTGGTGTGAACTTAAAATAATTTTTATCATTCCAAGTTCGTTAAGGCCAAACCCTTTTTCTATCTTCTCTATCGGTACTTCACCACCGTAATACGGTGATAAGGCGCCTACAAATGCCTTAGTAAAAAACTTGTAGGTATCTACAAGTGTTCCGTCCATATCAAATGCAACCATCTTTATCATAGCTATCCTCCACTGTAATAAAAACATTTTAACATTATTTTATTACAACGTCAATCTGACAGTGGTAACTCTTTTGCTCAAATTCAGATAAAAATTTTTTTAATTAGGGCTTTTATTTGCGAAAAAGATATGCTATAATATACAATGATTAGAGGGTATAGCTCAGTTGGTTAGAGTGCTTGCTTGACATGCAAGAGGTCGGTGGTTCAAGTCCTCTTACCCTCACCACTCGT
>CAYJKW010000026.1:0-25649 GCA_964370765.1 uncultured Oscillospiraceae bacterium | reverse complement strand
GCGCAACACAGGGCATGATGCTAGGCGGTGGTTATCCATGCGGTAAAACCATGGGTGGATTTTTCGAGGATTTTGTACAAAGAATGTACAACCAAAAACCACCACGTGCCGTGAGAAAGACCTGCCTTCTACATAACTTTGGCGACGAGGTTATCTATGATTACGACTATGCACTGGAAACACTTTATGATATGCTTAGCGAGGCCGGTGTAAAGCTAGTAATGAGTGCCACCGCTACTAAGATTAATACAGAGAATGATACCGTAACATCGGTAGATATCTGCCATGCAGACGGCAACATTGTTAACTACACAGCTAAAATGTTTGTAGATTGCACCGGTAATGGTGACATAGCTTACAGGGCAGGCGTACCGTGCGAAAAGGGCGGTGAAGGCGGTGCCATGATGGGCGGCGGACTTACATTCTATATGGATAATGTGGATATCGATAAGGTATTCGTAGGTGGAGATCCATATTTCTCGGAGTATACCTCTAAAGGTATTGCCGAAGGAAAGCTGGACAAAACACTACAGCAGATGTATATGCTACCTGCATTTCGTGAAAGAAGTGTATACTTTAATGCTGTTATCGTAACAGGTCTTGATGGAACAGATCCTGATAATGTTGAAAAGTGTAGCCGTCTTGGAAGAAAACGTGCTTTCGAACTTGCTGAATTTTGCATAGATAGTATGCCGGGATTTGAAAACGCTTATCTTTCCCGTATGGGCGAGGTAGCTGCAGTTCGTGATACACTTAGACTAGAGGGTCTACATCAGCTTACATACGACGAGATAGAGAACGGAACAAGGTTTGAAGATGGTATTGTTGCCTGTGATAATCCTTGTGACATAATATTCTCTGACGACGATAATCCTATGTATAAGCATGATCGCTCGGTTGTTAGCGAAGGTAACTACTACACTATTCCGGCACGGTGCCTTGTACCTAAAAAGGTTAAAAACCTTATGTTTGCAGGGCGTCATATCTCGGCCGATTGGCTTGCATTTTCTTCACTACGTGGAATGTGTCACTGTATGCTAATGGGACAGGCAACTGCAGTAATGGCAGAGATGGCTATCAAAAACGGTAAAACCGTTCAAGAAACAGACTTTTTAGCTGTTGTTAAAGAGATGCAAAAGCAGGGTGT
The DNA here is from genome assembly GCA_964370765.1 of uncultured Oscillospiraceae bacterium. GTDB lineage: Bacteria > Bacillota > Clostridia > Oscillospirales > Ruminococcaceae > CAYJBH01. The sequence goes on along the minus strand of CAYJKW010000026.1, from coordinate 24,502 downwards.
TAAAGGCATCGGCGGAGAAGCTCTATAAATACAGTTAGGTGTATCACAATGAAAACTGAAAAAAAACATGTTTTAGTACTTGACCAAAAAGGAAATGCATCACGTTGTATCATATTCGATCAAGACTGCAAAATAGTTTATAAGACAGAAAATGCCGTTTCCTCTATTAATTTAGGAAACGGCCATTGTGAGCAGTCTCCGGAGGAGATATTTACTACGCAGTATAATGCGATGATCAAGGCTATCATCGAAGCCGATATCGCACCACAAGATATTGCAGGAATTGGCATAGCAAATCAACGTGAAACTGTTGTTTTATGGGATAAAGTTACCGGCAATCCGGTACATAACGCAATTACATGGCACTGTATGAGGACAAAAGAAATTTGTGATGAAATCCTACAGGACCATGAGATGTCTGATTATATTCAACAAAGTACCGGGTCATTTGTTAAGCCACATTTTTCTGCAACTAAGATAAAATGGATATTGGATCATGTGCCGGGCGTACGTAAACGTATGCAGGATGGCGAGATATTGTTTGGTACAATGGACACATGGTTGCTTTGGAAGTTAACAGGGGGCAAGGTATATGCTACGGACTATACCAATGCCTCTAAAACTATGCTATTTAATATTCACAAGTTGTGTTGGGACAATAGCTTATTTGAATACCTTGATATTCCGACGACACAGCTGCCGGAAGTTAAACAAAGTAATGACTTTTTTGGCACCATTAATATTCGTGGTGTCGAGATACCTATATACTCTGTAATAGGAAACCAGCAGGCAATTTTAGTAGGCGGTGGTTGTTTTGAAAAAGGTGATACAAAAAACACCTACGATGAAGACAGCTATATAATGATGAATATAGGTGATAATCCGATTACAAGCAACGAGGATTTTTTTACCACTATTGCATTTGCACTAGACGGTAAAGTTACATATGCGGTAGAGGGTATCGTATATGTCTCGGGTGATGTGATTCGCTGGCTAAAAGAGGGCGCATGTCTAATAAACGATATTAAAGATTGTGAGTATTTTGCAAATAAGGTCGCCGATAGCGGCGGGGTGTATTATGTGCCACAGCGTGTAGAGGCTGAGAACAAGCCACCGTGTCAAGGTGGGCTTGTAGGTATGAATTTGCATACAACACAACCACATATTATTCGTGCTGTCTTAGAAAGTATCGTATACCAGACACAGGATGTATTAAACAGCCTTAAGGATGATTATGGTGTAGCTGTTAGCAAGATTAGTGCAGACGGAATTTATTCCGAAAACGAGTTTGTTATACAGTTTCAATCAGATATAAGCTCTTGTCCGGTTTTGACCTGTGATGCGTATGATACGGTGGCACATGGTGTACTAATATTAACAGGAATTAAAGCCGGGTTTTGGGATAAACTTGAGGATGCTTTTGAATGTGCACATAACGGGCTAAACTATAAGCCTAATCTATCTGCCCAGGAGATAGATAAAAAAATGTTAGGGTGGAGCAATGCAGTAAAACAGGTACGTATACTAAGTTAGCCTGTTAATTATAACAAAAGTAATAGCTGAATTTGTACAGTAATCACAGTTGTAAATACATTTGAAGATAGTTATAATAAAAATACAAGGTCGTGATGACGACCTGTATTTTTTTTATATCAGGGATGTGGGATGGATGTAAAATTTAAAAAGATAATTAAGCTTAAAAGGCTTTGGGTTGCTGTTATTGTTATAATATGGCTTGCTTTTTTTGAGGCGTCTAAAAGCAATGCTATGTTAGCGGGTTTTATAGAAAATAATATTGCCGAGCCTTATCGTAGATTTATCGGGGTGGTATTTGGTATTGTTCCGTTTTCTGTTACCGAACTACTATATGTATTAGCGGTTGTTATCGTGATTATTTTTGTAGTAAATATGGTTCGATCGATAATAAAAGGCAAAGGAAAAAGAGTGTTTATTGCGATTGATCATCTTTTTACCGCCACAGTGGCTGTGCTTTTTGTATCAGGGTTAATGTTGCTACTTTGGGGTGTAGGCTACTATGCACATAGTCCGGTACAACGACTACAGGTGCAGGCCGAACCGGTTAGCGTAGAGCAGCTTACAGCCGTTACACAGCTGTTTGCCGATAAACTTTATAGCACGGCAGAGCATGTGCAACGTGATGAAAACGGAGTCTATTCGGAGGATAAGGTCGAACTTATAGAGCAAGGTCGTAATGTTTACGATAACCTTGAAGAGATCTATCCGCATCTGGAGGGGACAGATATAACCGTAAAACCCATGACGTTTTCGTTTTTTATGAGCGAGATTAACTATACCGGTTTTTTCTTTGCCCTAACAGGAGAGCCAAATATAAATATAGATCAACCTGCGGCTTTTATTCCATCCACCATAGCACACGAGCTTGCCCATGCAAGGGGAATAATGCCGGAACAGGACTGTAATTTTGTGGCTATTCTTGCCTGTGAGTATTCGGATAATATAGCTTATCAATACTCCGGTCAGCTACTTGCATATGTAAATCTATCCAACGCGCTTTACTCGGCTGATTATGATGCTTGGGAACAGATAAGTAAAGGCCTACACCCCTATGTTGTTGCAGATATACGTAATAACAACGAATACTGGCAACAGTATAAAGGTGCGGCCTCTGAAATTGCTGATACTATTTATGAGGGTTATCTACAGGGACATGACCAAACTGACGGGCTAAAAAGCTATGGTAAGGTTACCGACCTGTTGATAGACTGGTATTATGACGAGACACTATCTTAAAATTTTTGCCCTTAAAAGTGCAGGTTTTAATGCAGTGTATAGAATTGTACTGGCTATTACAGCTGTTATGCCGTTTGTAAGGCTTACAAGTAACTTTGGTACGAGGACAGGCACGATTGCCTCGGCAGGTATTGCAAGTATAAAAGCCATCTCGATATAGTTTTTTAAAATATATAGCACTATATATGACAGCGAGCCGATTGAGGCAGAAATAGCGGTTAGCATAACATTCATATTTGGTTGAATGGCTTTAAATTTAGTAGCTACAAGGCCTGCTGCAAAACCCATTGCAAATTTATTAATAAATGTTATTGGTGCCTCGGCTGCATATTCGCTAGACAGGTCGAAAAGTGCACTACCAATTCCGGCAGCAAGACCACCACCAACAGGCCCAAACAACAGCCCGCCAAGTATGCCAAATATATTGCCGAAATGAAGCATAGTGCTAGTAAATCCAAGTGGTATAGTTATTCTCATGTAGGTGCCGACAAAAACAAGTGCCGCCATTAATCCTATCATAGAGATTTTGCGTATATCTAATTTTTTTTCCATAACAAATCCTTTCGCTAAAACTACAAAACTTGACAAAATATATTTTATCCTCTAATATTATTATATTCAAAACTGGCACTATTGAAACTGTCAAAAAATGTTTTTTTTATGGCATCAGAAAGGTGGGCGATGGATAACATTACACTTGAGTTAAATCGTGGTAAATTAATATATGAGCAGATATACAGCTTTTTAAAGGCTGAAATTCTGGAAGGAAGAATAAAAAGTAACGAGCGTTTGCCCTCTAAGCGAACCTTAGCATCGCAGCTGGGGGTAAGTATTAACACGGTAGACACAGCTTATGGAATGCTAATGGCAGAAGGTTATATAATCTCAAAAGAGCGTAGTGGTTTTTTTGCCTGCAGTGTTAGCTCACAACAGCTTCTAACGCCGTCAAAGGCTAAAGAAGAATTTAGGAAAGATGTACAAGCACCGCTATACAACTTTGCAACATCATCGATAGATAGCTCGCTTTTCCCTTTTAAGCTGTGGTGTCGAATAGAAAGGGAGGTGTTAGGGGACGAACAGCTTCTTAATCATGGTGCAAGGCAGGGTGACTATAATCTTCGTAGTGCTATATGCCAGTATCTAAAGGCCTACAGGGGCTTTGAGTGCCGAGAGGAGGAGGTTGTTGTAGGCGCAGGGATGGATTACCTACTATGCCTTATTGCAAGGATGTTTGAGGGGTGCTGTGTGGCAGTAGAAAACCCCGGTTATGGTAGAGCAGAACGAGTGTTTAGAGATTTTGGAACCTTTACCGAATATATACAGCTAGATAGTAACGGAATGTCCTATGTAGATCTACGGCGCTCTAATGCACAGCTCGCCTACCTTACACCATCATGCCAGTTTCCTACCGGTATTACAATGCCGGTAAGCCGTAGGCAGGATATACTGGACTGGGCAAAGGAAGAATCACAGCGCTATATAATAGAGGACGACTTTAATAGTGAATTTAGATTTTCTACCCGTCCGATACCTGCACTAAAAAGCATTGATTCTGTAGGTAGAGTTATTCACATAGGAACCTTTTCAAAAAGTGTTGCACCATCATTACGTGTAGCCTATATGGTGCTACCGCCAACACTACTTGAAAGATGGATATCTAGATTTTCTGAATATGCCTGTACCGTTTCGAGGTTTGAACAACAGGCTCTTTGCAGATTTATAGAGGGTGGACATTTTTCACGGCATATTAACCGACTAAGGATTACCTGTAAAAAACGTAAAGACTGCCTTGTAGAATCATTAAAGGATGCTTTTGGGAATTGTGTTGTTGTTACTGCCGCCGATACAGGACTTCATGTAGTTGCTGATTTTAAGGTGGAATTATCGGAACAGGGTATTATAGACAAGGCGAAGGAACATAAAATAAATATAACAAGTATGAACGAGTTTTGCCATGGAGAGCAGATAAAATATGACCGTAGATTTATGTTGGGATTTAGTGCGATGAACGAGCAGCAGATTAAAAAGGCAGTACAGATTTTAAGGGAGGTTATATTATGATAAAACCTGTAGTACTAAAACATCCTTTAGTGCAACATAAGGTAGCAATTTTAAGGGACGAGCAGACCGGAACAAAGGAATTTGGAGAGTTAGTAAGTGAGCTTGCAACACTGCTAACCTATGAGGCTACTGCCGATCTTGCACTTACCGATGTTACGGTGAAAACACCGATTACAGATACAAGTTGTAAGGTTTTAAAGGGACGAAAGCTTGCGATAGTGCCGATACTGCGTGCAGGGCTAGGAATGGTTGATGGCGTGCAGGTATTACTGCCTGCGGCAAAGGTAGGGCACATAGGCCTTTATCGTGACCCTGATACACTTTTACCGGTGGAATACTACTGCAAGCTCCCCCCTGATATAGACAAAAGAGATGTTTTTGTGGTAGATCCAATGCTTGCAACAGGTGGAAGCGCCTGTGATGCAATCGATAATTTGAAGCAACGAGGTGCAAAAAGCATTAAGTTTTTATGTATAATAGCCGCACCGCAGGGAATAAAAAAGCTACAAGATGAGCATCCCGACATTGCGATATATACAGCGGCATTGGATGAAACACTAAACGACCATGGCTATATTGTACCGGGTCTTGGAGATGCCGGTGATAGGTTGTTTGGCACAAAATAGAAAATACTAATGGCTGCAATTATATTAAATAAAAAATATTAACAATAACAAAGCGGTTATTACACCACCGGCAGATAGGAGTATGGCTTTAACTTTATAACTTCTTCTCCATCTAAGCTGTTGACCTATAGTTGCGGTTGTCGATTTTTGTCTGTTTTTCATGACTATTCCTTAGTAAAAAATACGCGTCTACCTATAGAGTATTGATAAGGTGGTAAAAGGGTATACATTCCGATAAAAATTTAGTTGAGTGTAGTGGTCAAACATATAAAATATACATTAAGTAATATACCATCGGGTCAATATTATTGTTGAAAAGACTGTTGAAAGTGTTAAAAAATCGCATAAAACAACACTTTTCGACCGCTATTTTTAGAGTTTTCAACAGAATGTTAAAAATTTTCCACATAACAGTGTGTTTATTTTGTGTAATATGTTAATTTATTAACACAGTACATAGTGTTATAATTATCATGGGATACAACTATATTTTTGTATTTCCTTGACAAAGTATTAAAAACAAAATATCATATATAGTATATCTAGTTTTTAATACACTAATTCTCTATTTAATATTAGAGCAGAAAGGTATGGTAATTTATGAAAAAAGCAACACAATGTCTACATTCAGGATACAATCCTAAAAACGGAGAGCCGGGTGTACCTCCGATAGTTCAAAGTACTACATTCAGGTTTGACAGCACTGCTGAGATTGCAGGGCTTTTCGATATGCCAACAGCACATCTATACTCAAGGTTTTCTAACCCCACAACAGATGTAGTGGAGAAAAAGATAGCAGAGCTTGAGGGCGGTGTAGCTGCAATGTGCACATCCTCCGGTCAGGCTGCAACACTGCTTTCGGTTCTAAATCTTTGCTGTGCAGGGGATAGTATAGTTTGTTCGGCATCCATCTATGGTGGAAGTATAAATCTACTGGGAACTACCCTTAAACGCTTTGGTATAGAATGCATCTTTGTAGATCAAACACAGTCAGAGCAAAGCATACAGTCGGCAATTAAACCTAACACAAAATTAGTATTTGCAGAAACACTTGCAAACCCAACTCTTGCAGTGCTTGACATAGAAAAATTTGCAAAGATAGCACATTCAAATAATATCCCACTTATAGTAGATAACACCTTTGCAACCCCTATACTTTGCCGCCCGATAGAGTTCGGGGCCGATATTGTAGTACACTCTACAAGTAAGTATATGGATGGCCATGCCGTGCAGGTTGGTGGAATAATAGTAGATAGCGGTAAATTTGACTGGGCAAATGGTAAGTTCCCTGAGTTTTGCACACCGGACGAGAGCTATCACGGTGTAGTATATACCAGAGATTTTGGGGCTGCCGCATATATTGTTAAGGCACGCATGCAGCTTATGAGAGATTTTGGTTGTTATCCTGCAGCCCACTCCTCTTTCCTTTTAAATATGGGATTGGAAACACTTGAAGTAAGAATGCGCAAATACTGCGAAAATGCATTAAAGGTTGCTGAATTTTTGAAAGGAAATGATAAAATTGAGGCGGTAAGGTATCCTGCATTAAAGGATGACGATCAATACGATATAGCACAAAAATACCTAAAGGACGGTTGCTCCGGTGTTCTGTCGGTAGATATTAAGGGCGGGCGTGAAAAGGTTGAACTTTTCTGTGATTCACTTGCGCTTGTCTGCCGTGAAGTACACGTATCGGATATTCGCAGCTGTATACTGCATCCGGCCAGCTCTACACATCGCCAGCTTACAGAAGATCAACTTAAGGCTGCCGGCATTGGTGCCGGACTTGTACGTCTATCTGTGGGTCTTGAGGATGTAGAGGATATTATTTCAGACATTGAACAGGCGCTAACTAAGATATAGAAACTAAGAGAAAGGTAAATGATAATGGCAAGTAAAAAAGAAGCACTGGACACCGCGATAGCCCAGATTGAAAGGCAGTACGGCAAGGGTGCCGTCATGAAGTTGGGCGACAGCATCGGTATGCAGGTTGATGCCATCTCTACAGGTTCTATCGGACTTGATGCCGCACTCGGAATAGGTGGACTACCACGTGGTAGGGTTGTAGAGATATACGGTCCGGAAAGTAGCGGTAAAACAACCCTTGCACTACACTGTGTTGCTGAGGCACAAAAGATAGGCGGCGAGGCCGCATTTATCGATGTTGAGCATGCACTTGATCCGGTATATGCAAAGGCGCTGGGTGTAGATATAGATTCGCTACTCGTCTCCCAACCGGATACAGGAGAGCAGGCGCTAGAGATAACCGAGGCGCTTGTAAGAAGTGGTGCGATAGACATTATTGTACTGGACAGTGTTGCCGCTATGGTTCCCCGTGCCGAGATTGAGGGCGAGATGGGTGACTCCCATGTGGGATTACAGGCAAGGCTAATGAGCCAGGCACTTCGTAAACTTACCGGTATATTAGGCAAAACATCTACGATCTGCATATTTATTAATCAGCTACGCGAAAAGGTAGGTATAGTATACGGCAATCCAGAGGTAACAAGCGGTGGTCGTGCATTAAAATACTACTCCTCGGTTAGGATTGATGTGCGTAGAATAGAAGGCCTAAAAAGCGGCACCGAGTTTATAGGTAACCGCACAAGGGCAAAGGTTGTGAAAAACAAGGTTTCCCCACCATTTAGGGAGGCCGAGTTTGACATTATGTTTGGTGAGGGTATATCAAAGTACGGTGAACTGCTTGATATGGCTGTAAAGATGAATATTGTACAAAAGGGTGGCGCATGGTTCTCCTATGGGGATGTTCGACTGGGTCAGGGTCGAGACAATGCAAAACAGTTCTTTAAGGATAACCCTGAGATATTTGCCGAAATTGAGGGGAAGGTTCGTGCAGGGATGACAAATGCGATAGAAGCGCCGCCAAAACGTGCAGACATAGATAAACAGGAGCCGGTTGCAGCCCCTGCAAAGGGAAAAGCTACCGGTAAGCGCCGAAGCGCCTCGATAGATATTGTTGTGGAGTAAAGATTATGCCAAATGCATCGATACTCGTTTTAGAAGATGAACAGGCGTTACGTGAGACGCTTTGTGAACATCTAATATCGCTAGGATATTCCGTTTATTCAGCCGATACAATAAAAAAGGCACATATGTACTGTGAAAGACATACGCCGGATTTATATATATTGGATGTAATGCTACCGGATGGCAGTGGACTTGATTTTTGTCGCAGACTACGCGATTACTCGGTAGCCCCGGTAATATTCTTAACATGCCTTGACGATGCCGATGATATTATTGCAGGCATTGAGCAGGGCGGTGATGCATATCTTACAAAGCCGGTGGACTACAATGTGCTATCGGCACATATAATGGCACAGCTACGCCGTAGTGGCTCGACAAAATCCGGTGTTGTGGAACTACATCCACTAACCGTAGATTTAATGAGAGGCATACTTACAATAGACAGAGAGACCATACCTCTATCACAAAAAGAGGCACAGCTACTTGCGTTTCTTGCAACAAACGTTGAGCGAACCTTTACAAAGGATGAACTTTATAAAGAGGTTTGGGGTGAGGGTGTAGACAGTGGTGTCGTAAGGAAATACATCTCGGTACTTCGTAAAAAACTTGGTACTATAGAAGAATGCCCGATAGAAATTATATCTACTCCTCAGGGACGGTATCTATTAAGTCGTCGGTCACTTTCGGAATGGTAAAGTATACTGCTGTACCCCTTGAAAGTTCGCTTTCAACATAGATTTTACCGCCGTGTGCCTCTACAATATGCTTACAGATAAATAATCCAAGCCCGGTTCCGGAATCAACTCCGGAGCCGGCTTCTTTTTTTGAAAAACGTTCAAACAGTGTGGCGAGTTGTTCTTTAGCTATACCTTTACCGGTATCAGATATACAAACTCTTAGGCAATTTTCTTGATCTTGTATATCTATCCTAACTTCACCGTTTGTGGTATGGCGCATTGCATTAGCCACAAGGTTTACAAGAACCTGACGTATTCTGCCCTCGTCCATATTTACCGGTGGCAGATCGTAGACCCTGTTAAAAACAACCTTGTTTTTATTCTTATTTAATGCAGGACAATAGGCATCAAGCGTTGTCTTTATCATGGCATCAAGCTGTGTGGGCTGTAACTTTAACACCATACGCCCCTCTTCTATTCTTGTTACATCAAGTAGTTGGGATACCATAAGCGCCATTCTTTCAGCCTCGCTGGAGACAAGGCGCATTTTTTTTGCCACATCGGCAGAATCACCACCGGATTCGATAGCTTTTGCCCCTGTCTGTGCATAGCCGGATATAACTGCAAGGGGGGTTTTAAGCTCATGAGAGATATTTGCCAAAAACTCTGTTTTCATTGTGTCCAGCTTTTTTAGCGATTCCTGCTCTACCGACATTATCCTGCTATACTCTACAGCCTCCAATGTTCTGCGGCGGTTCGCCATGAAAAGGTATATTAGCTGTGTAACAATTAATAAAAGCATCGAGGTATCGGTAAGTGAATAGCTGGTACCCTCGTTAATGTTATCTATATTTATAAAGTCGATTAATGCACTTACCATCAATGCTGCCATTCCAAAAAGCGAAATTATATGCTCCGGCCAAAAATTTCGCATTTTGATGATAAACGGTATTAAAAATACAAGATAAACAATAGGTGTTAAGATATTATATATCGCCACAATTTCGGTGAATACCACCGGTGATGTAAGTCCAATAATTACAAGTATAGTAACCGTTACGATTGCAAATATCCTAACAACAAACTCTGATATTACGTTTGCAAAAACTGAGTTAAAATACATTATGAAAACCAGCATAATCACCGGTTGCCCAACATAAAACATGTAGTAGATAAAATCCTCACCGGCAATCGGGATAGCCTCAGAAAATGTTGCACCCTCCACACCGCTACGCATAGCCATAAAGGCACAAATAATAGCTATCCAAAGATATTCGGTTTGGGTAATATGCGTAAAGAAAAGTGCCAGCGCAAACATACAAAATCCCATGTACATTCCCACTAGAACAGGGTCAAAACTACGATCTACAGGTGTAAAAACATAGCCAATATCGGTAGATACAAGTGAAACATAGGCGATCAATGGTTCGGCTTTAATGTTGTAGTGCCTAAATGCCGCTACATTAATTATTAGATCAATATACCCCTCCTCGTCGGGACTTGCATATATGGTAAGGGGGTCGCGTCCAACCTGAATGTCATCAGAGTTATCGGCAGTAGTACCACTACTGTCAGCAAGCATTCCGTTTGAGTATGCTGCACCGGCCCATTGATCACCTTCCATACTTATTTTATATGCTTGCCCATTTTGGGGAACCTTTATAATAAAGCGTTGTGTAAGATACTCGGTATTAGCATCTGCCTCTATAGGTACAGCTTCATATTCATCTATATCTTCGGGAAGTAGCAGTTCGTCCGGATAGTAGTATGTGCCTTCCAACCTATATACACTTTCTTCAAAATTGTTATAGGATAAATCCCACTGTAAGGGCTCACCCGATACATTTAATGCATTGTAGGTTCTTGTGCCGGTATAATTTCCAAACTGTGAAAATCCGCCCACAACCAAAAAGGTAACAAGTGTAATAGATATTAAAGCAAGGAATACCTCACCGTATTTAAAGATTAGCTTTTTTAAATGCATTATGCACCTCTAAACAAATGATGTTTTCTTCATATTATCATATATATGACGTTATTTCAACTAAAGCAGAATAATATTAGCAAAAGGATAATATATATTTTATGAAACAACAAGGGGGAATTTATTATGGAAGCTAATGTTCAAAGCAGGTACATTCCGGTATACAAGGGATTAACCGACAGCTATTTTGAGTTACCGATAGAGACCGAAATACTGGTGCCGGACTATATCGCCGAGGTGTTTAGAATCATTAAATGCACCGTCGGGCACACTATTTTTCAAAAAAGCTTAGTGTCGGGAAAGATTTTAATCGAGGGATATCACAAGGTATCGGTCTACTATCAGGCCGAGAATAATACCGCAGTGTGCAAACTCGAGCAAAAGTTGCCGTTTTCTAAAAGTGTGGAATATCGTGGCGATATTGATGCCGAGCATCGTATTACTGTTACAGGGCAGTGCGAGTATCTTAATTGCCGTGCAATAAATCAACGGCGCATTGATGTTAGGGGATCCTATGGGATGACAGCGACAGTTAAGGCCTTTGCACAGGCTGAGGTAATAACTGACATAGAATCGACATCAATATACCAAAAATATGATGAGCTTAAATACACAAACTACCTAACAACTGTAGAAAAGCAATTTACGATAGAACAAGATGTAGAATTTTACGAAACCCCAAGTAGTATATTATATAGCTTTGCGGGATGCGGAATTAGCTCCTACGAGCAGGTGGGAGATAGAATTATATTAAAGGGTGAGATGAAGGCAGCGATCAGCTATATTTCAACCGATGGCACCTTTATAAAAGAGTCTAAAAACATTTCGTTTCAGCAGGTAGTGGAGATACAGGAGGAGCAGGACGGAGTTATAGCATGCCCAAGTGCGGTTGTAACAGGCTGTAATGTTTTAGAGTCTGACGGTGATGGGTATATCCTGTCGCTTAGCTGTAGTATGTCTGTTTCGCTATATAATGAGCAGAGCCAGCCGGTTGTCACCGATGCTTTTTCTGCAGATACCGGATATATTACAGGATATGATAGGTTAGATATTCTTACCGGGCGCGAATACATTAACAATGAGATGACATTGACAATTCCGGCAACCCTAAGTGGCGATATAGTTTCGGTTGTAGATAGCTTTGCGACAATCGGAAGCATAAAGATACAGCCGGGAGAGACAGGCTATAATCTTTTAGGGGAACTTACTGCGCATCTTATCTGTGAAAACGATCTTGGTGAGTTATTCTGCCTTGATAATTCAGGGGATTACAGAATAAACGTATCGGGTAAGATATCCGAGGATAGCTATATAGATATAACACCCTCCATCATTACAACAAGTTGCAACTTTTCGGCAGGCGAGGCCACGGTAGAGATTAGCCTTTGTATTAACGGTATTATATGCAGTAGGTCCGGATATAACGCCCTAAAAGAAATAGAGATTACCGAGCAGGAGAAAACAGGAGAGGATGCGGCAATCTGCATCTACTTTGCCGATGCCGGAGAGGCGGTGTTTGATATAGCAAAAAGGTATGGCGCATCCCCACAGGGTATAATGACACACAATAATCTAACCGATGAGACGCTTAAAACAAAGCAACGTCTTATCGTTCCGGTTTAACTGATGGAGGGAAGATAATGGAAAATTTTGATATTTATCGTGACATAGCAAATAGAACAGGTGGAGATATATACATTGGAGTTGTAGGGCCGGTGCGAACCGGTAAAAGCACCTTTATTAAACGCTTTATGGAGGAGATGATCCTGCCGGAGATTGAAAGCGAACCGCTTCGCAACCGTACAGTAGACGAGCTACCACAATCGGCAGCTGGGAAAACGATAATGACAACAGAACCTAAGTTTATACCGGAGCAATCAATATCGATAGACCTTGAAAACGGCACACATTTTAACTCAAGGCTTATAGACTGCGTAGGGTACGTTGTGGATGGTGCTATGGGGCATACCGAGGATGGTGAACCGCGCATGGTGAAATCTCCGTGGTTTGAGCAGGATATCCCATTTGATACGGCAGCAGAGGTTGGTACAAAAAAAGTAATACGTGACCATTCTACAATTGGTCTTGTAATCACTACCGACGGAAGTATAAGCGATATACCTCGTGCAGCATATCAGGATGCCGAGCAACGGGTAATAGAGGAACTTTTGGAGATTAAAAAGCCGTTTATCGTCCTGCTAAACACTATCGACCCCTACTCTGAGCAGGCAATTACACTTGCACAAGGCTTGTCCCAACGATATGGGGTTACGGTAAAACCGGTAAACTGCCTTGATATGTGCGAAACAGAGTTTGCCGAGATATTAAAGGCAGTACTTTACGAATTCCCTGTTAAGGAGATACGCATAGACATGCCACGGTGGATTAACCTGCTGGATAAGGGGCACTGGCTACAACAATCTATCTATGATGCAGTGCTAGATTTTGCAGACAGCATAGAACACATTAAAGAGTTAAGTGATGTAACAATCTTGACCGATAATAAAAATGTTAACGATTGCTATATAGAGGAGGTGAATCTTGGTAATGGCTGTGTAAATATAGCGGTTGAGCTTAACGCCGATATTTTTTACAAGATTATCGGAGAGGCCACCGGGCTTGATGTTGTGGACGAGGCATCACTAATGCCCTGCATAATAAAACTTGCAAAGGATAAGGCCGAATATGAGAAGATAAGACATGCCCTTAACGAGGTGGAGGCTACCGGTTACGGTATAGTTATGCCAACCCGAGATGAGCTAGTACTGGAGGAGCCGGAGATAATAAAGCAATCCGGTAGGTTTGGCGTAAAGCTTCGTGCATCCGCACCATCGATACATATGATGAAAGCTACACTCAACACAGAGGTATCCCCTATAGTAGGTACCGAGAAACAAAGCGAAGAATTGATGACAACTCTACTTAGCGATTTTGAAAATAATCCCGAACAGCTATGGAGCAGTAATATTTTCGGAAAATCGTTGCACGAGCTTGTAAACGAGGGTTTACAAAACAAACTACAGCATATGCCGGGTGATGCAAGGGGGAGAATGCAGGAAACGGTAGAGCAGATTATTAACGAGGGCTGTACCGGGCTTGTCTGTATTATACTTTAAAGCATTGTTTCCCCCTTGAAATATATTGTAAAGTGTTGTACACTGTTGATATGATACGTTTAATCTTTGCCGCCATATCAATAATGCTGTTATGTGAAAGTGTGGTGCTGGTGTTGACTACTAAGATCAACATCGGCCTAGCTTTCGTATACCTTTTAACATTAATTTCGATACTTTACACCCTGTTTTTTGATACCATCAATGACTTTTGTTCCGGTGGAATAGGCAGGGTTTTTGCAATATTGTTCTGTAGTGGAATGGTGATTTATCTACTGCTTTTTACCATTGTTGCACTTCTTAACGGCCCACCGGTAACCGGTGAGGAAAAGGCAGTTATCATACTGGGCGCAGGCCTTAATAAAGAAGAGGTTTCCGAAACGTTGCGCCACCGCCTTGATGGAGCGATAGATTTTTATAATAAGCATGACGGGGTAACGCTTTGCGTGACCGGTTTTAAAGGGCGCTTTGATATTATACCAGAGGCGGTTGCAATGCAGCGATATCTAATTAATAACGGTATTCCGCAGACGGATATACTTGTAGATCCAAACTCGCCGGATACCTATACAAATATAGAAAATGCAATGCAGCTATTTAACGAAAATGATATTAATGTTGATAATGGTGTAGTGGTGGTAACAAATAGGTTTCACTGTTACCGTGCGGTCAGCTATGCAAAAAAGCAGGGGATAGAAAATGTAACTGCTATCCCTACCTCCATCCCTATCTCGATGGTTCACTCTGCCTATTCAAGGGAGGTCTTTGCGCTGATAAAGCTATGGCTATTTGAAAGATAGGATTAAATGACATCTGAAATTGTACTGGCCACAGCGCTTTTTGCGCTGGGCTTATTTATTATGGTCAAAGGCGGGGATCTGTTTGTAGATGCTGCAAGGTGGATTAGCGAGATAACCGGTGTACCAAAAATCATAATAGGTGCTACCATAGTAAGCCTTGCAACCACATTACCGGAACTTATGGTTTCGGTGTTAGCGACATTGCAGGGCAGTGTAGGAATTACTACCGGTAATGCCATAGGATCGGTCACCGCTAATATGGGAGTAGGTCTTGCCATCCCTATAGTAACCATTGCCGGTACGGTGGACTATAAAAGCTTTAGGGTAAAATCACTTGCGATGCTTTTAGCTGCTTTACTACTTTTAGTGCTAACGATTGATGGTGCAATAGGCATAGCCGATGGATTAGTTTTACTATCATGCCTTATTGTGTTTATGCTATATAACCTAAAGTCCGGCAGAATGCATCTTTCCCAATCCTACACAAAAGCTAAAACTTCCGAAATAGTTATTAATATAGCCTATTTTATAACCGGTGCAGGTGCAATAGTTATAGGCGCTGACCTATTAGTAGATAAGGGCATTGTTATAGCAAGATATCTTGGCATTAGTGAGATGGTCATAGGCATTACAGTTATAGCTATAGGTACTGCCTTACCGGAACTTGCCACGGCAGTAACTGCTACCGTTAAAAAAGAGCATGGCCTTTCCATAGGTAATATTATAGGTGCAAATGTTATAGATATTTGCCTAATCCTTCCGGTCTGCTCGGCTATATCTTTAGGCAAGCTGGCTATACCTAAAGCAGTAACATATTTCGACATTCCTATAACGTTGCTACTAATGTCAATAGCCGTAATACCTACCTTAATAAAAAAAAGATTTTACCCTCTACAGGGTGTTTTTCTTATGCTTTCTTATATAGGGTATATTGTTATAACCGTAGTTAAATAACGACTATATTTTTAGATAAATATCTTAAATAGCGTATTTACAATAATATTTTATGGTGCTATAATTGTAAAATAGCTGGAATAGGATTTAAGATATGATTAAAACGTTGGCAAAGGAGATCAAACAATATAAAATGCCGTCATTATTGACGGCGTTATTTACGGTATGTGAATCAGCGGTTGAGATATCCATACCGCTTGTTGCTGCACTGGTTATTGATGAGGGTATACAAAAAGGCAGCATGAATAATGTTCTGTTTTATGGTGCTATAATGCTTGGCATGGCCGCATTAAGCCTAAGCTTTGGTGTGTTGGCAGCAAGGACGGCAGCAAAATGTTCTACCGGATTTGCAAGAAACCTACGTAAAGCGATGTTTGATAATATTCAATCATTTTCCTTTTCCAATATAGATAAATTTTCTACAGCAGGCTTGGTTACCAGGTTAACGACCGATGTTACCAACATACAAAATTCTTACCAAATGCTTTTAAGGCTTGCGCTACGATCCCCAATCAACCTTATCTGTGCACTTATAATGTCCTTTGCAATAAACGCAGAAATAGCACGGATATTTTTAGTGGTTCTGGTGTTTCTTGCTATCGGTTTTTCCTTAATGATAAAGTTTGCGCTTAAATATTTTATGGATGTTTTTAAAGGCTACGATAACCTTAATCTAAGTGTACAGGAAAATGTTGCTGCAATAAGAGTTGTTAAAGCCTTTGTGAGGGAAGATTACGAAAAAAAGAGGTTTGCCGATGCAACCGGTAGGCTATATAACCTATTTATAAAGGCGGAAAAGATAGTCACCCTTAATGCACCGCTACTTGTATTTACAATATATGCCACGATAATTGCACTTGCATGGTTTGGTGCGCAGCTTATCTCGGTAGGGGATATGACAACCGGAAATCTAAGCAGTATGCTTATCTATGCAATGACAATTATGATAAGTCTTATGATGCTTGCAATGGTCTTTGTTATGTTGTCGATGTCGGTTGCAGGCGGCAGGCGTATCGCCGAGGTTCTTGATGAAAAAACCGACATTTCAAATTGTGAAAACCCTATCTTTGATGTCAAGGATGGCAGTGTGGCGTTTGATAATGTAGAGTTTGCCTATAATACCGATGCTGAGAAGGCTGCACTTATAGACATTAATTTAAACATCAAATCGGGTGAGACTATAGGCGTTGTTGGAAACACCGGTAGTGGCAAGACAAGTCTAATAAACTTAATAAGTCGCCTATACGATACCACTAAAGGTAGGGTGCTTGTTGGCGGTATAGATGTTAGGGATTACGACCTTGAAACACTGCGTGATAATGTCTCGGTTGTTCTGCAAAAGAACGAGCTTTTTTCCGGCACAATAATGGAAAATCTACGCTGGGGCAACGAAAATGCCACGGCCGAAGAGTGTGAGGCGGCATGTAAAATAGCCTGTGCAGATGATTTTATTAGTCGTATGCCAAACGGGTATGATAGCGAGATAGAGCGTGGCGGAACGAATGTTTCGGGCGGGCAGAAACAGCGCCTATGTATTGCAAGAGCGCTTATAAAAAACCCTAAAATCTTAATACTTGATGATTCTACCAGTGCTGTTGATACAGCAACCGACAGCAGGATACGTAAAGCCTTTAGGGAAGAACTTCCAAACACTACAAAGTTCATAATATCACAGCGCATATCCAGTATTCAGGATTCTGATAGAATTATTGTTGTGAATGATGGTATGGTAGATGGGTTTGATACTCATGAAAATCTACTTTCTGATAACGAGTTTTATCGCACTATCTATGATAGCCAGACACAGTGTGATGCCGACTTTGATGAAAAGGGGGATGATTGATATGACAGATAATAGGAAAGCAATCCCTCGACCAGGCAGAGGCGGGCCGGGTGCAAGAAATTTTGGCGAAAGGCCGAAGCTGGAAACACCACCCGGAAAGCTTTTAAAGATGATTTTTTCGGTGGTATTAAAGGGGTACACACCACATATCATCATAGTTATGGTAGCTATACTTACGGCAAGTATGGCTACTATGCAGGGCAACCTATTTATACAAAAACTTATAGACGATTACATTACTCCTCTTATAGGGGTAGAGAATGCCGATTTTGGACCGCTAGGCAAGGCTTTGACAGCGCTTGGCGGTATGTTGCTTATCGGTGTTATTGCCACATTCCTACATAGTAGAATAATGATCTATGTATCGCAAGGCTCACTTAAACGATTACGCGAAAACACCTTTAATAAAATGCAATCGCTACCGATTAAATATTTTGATAATAATCCTCATGGCGATATCATGTCGGTATACACAAATGATATAGATACACTGCGCCAGCTTATAGGGCAGGCAGTCCCACAGCTTTTTAATAGTGGCGTTACCTTAATCATAAGTATAATAAGTATGCTTATTTTAAATGTTTCGCTTACCTTAATAATGTTTGTAATGATTGCACTGATGGTTTTTTGCTCCAAGGCACTTATTCAACGTTCCGGTAGTTTTTTTAAGGAACAGCAGCAATCTCTCGGTGATGTTAACGGCTATATCGAGGAGATGATGCACGGTCAAAAGGTGGTAAAGGTATTTAACTACGAATCACGCGCAACCGAAAAATTTGATGTTCTAAATGATAAGCTACAGGTAGCATCAGAAAATGCAAATAAGTTTGCTAACCTTGTGATGCCGGTGAACGGGCAACTTGGAAATCTTAGCTATGTTATTGTAGCGATTGTAGGTGGAATTTTTGCCATAAATGATATTGCCGGTGTTACGGTGGGATCGCTTGTTGCATTTTTAAGCCTAAGTAAAAGCATTACAATGCCGTTGTCACAGCTTTCGGTTCAGGCAAACTTTGTTGTAATGGGCCTTGCCGGAGCCGAGCGAATATTTAAGCTGCAAAACCAACTGCCGGAGCTGGACGAGGGTACAGTTACCCTTGTAAACGTAAAGGAGGATGCAGCTGCTAACCTAACCGAGTGTAGCCAAACTACCGGAATATGGGCTTGGAAAAAAACCGATGGCCAAAAGGTGGAGTATGTCCGACAGAACGGATATATAGAGCTTGTGGATGTTAACTTTGGATACACCGAAGAAAAAACAATCCTAAGTGATATTAACCTAGAGGCAAAGAGTGGTGAGAAGATTGCATTCGTGGGATCTACCGGTGCAGGTAAAACAACTATTACCAACCTTATTAACCGTTTTTACGATATTAATGAGGGAAAGATCCTTTACGATGGCATAGATATTAAGGATATTCACAAAGGTGATCTAAGGCGTTCGCTCGGAATGGTGCTACAGGAAACCCATCTTTTTACCGGAACGGTACTGGATAATATTCGGTATGGAAGGCTAGATGCAACCGACGAGGAGTGCAAAGCGGCCGCAAAGCTTGCCAATGCCGATAAGTTTGTAAAAAGGTTACCAAGTGGGTACGATACCGTTCTTTCTGCCGATGGTGGCAGCCTATCCGGTGGACAGCGCCAGCTACTTGCAATTGCACGTGCAGCGGTTGCAAACCCGCCCGCACTTATATTGGATGAGGCGACCTCATCTATCGATACTATGACAGAAAAGCTGGTGCAGGAGGGGATGGACAGCCTGATGCATGGTAGAACCACATTTGTTATTGCACACCGACTTTCCACCGTTAAAAATAGCGACTGTATAATGGTGCTGGAACACGGCAAGATTATTGAGCGTGGAAACCATGATAGGTTAATAGAGATGCAGGGCAAGTATCATCAATTATATACGGGGTTGGTGTAAATATGAAAGCTTTAATTGTAATAGACTATGTGAACGACTTTGTTGCCGATAACGGCAGGCTGACCTGTGGCGAGCCCGGGCAGGCGATAGAGGGGTATATATCCGATTTAGTAGGTAGTTTTGCCGACGATGGGCAGTTTGTGGTGGTAGCAACCGATAACCATGCACCCGATGATATATATAATAAGGAAAAGGATATGTTTCCATTGCATTGCTTTGATAGCCAAGGAAGGACGCTGTACGGGGGTGTAGCCGATGCTGTTTCGGATGTTGAAAATAATCAGCTATTAAAGATAGAAAAACACCGCTATTCGGCGTTTGTCGCAACACCACTAAATCTAAAGCTACAGGAGCGCCAGGTTAAGGAGGTTCATCTTGTGGGTGTTTGCACCGATATATGTGTATTACACACTGCGATTGATGCCTATAATTTAGGGTATAGTGTTGTATTACACACTAAGGGTGTTGCAAGCTTTAATTCAAAAGGCCATGATGCGGCTATTGACCATATTAGGAATGTATTATGTGGTGAAATTGTTTAACCAAACTCTTTACAAACACGTATATTTATGTTATAATGTCAAAACACGTTACCCGTCTGAAGGTTCCTCACCTCCTTTTGTGAGGCAAAACTTTAGATCGGGCGAATTAAACAGAAAAGGAAATAACAAATGCAAGACAAGAAGACACTAATCGAAGGCAGCCGTCTACATGAGGGCGATACAGGTTCACCTGAGGTACAGGTAACACTGTTAACAAGTCGTATTAACCACCTAACTGAGCATCTTAAGATTCACTCTCATGATCATCATTCCCGTCGTGGCCTTTTAAAGCTTGTTGGTCGCCGTAGAAATCTACTTGGCTACCTACAGAAAAAGGATATTGGTCGTTATCGTGACCTTATACGCACACTTGGCCTGCGTAAGTAAAGTAAAATCGGCTGTGTCGGGCAGCTCACCGTTTTTTCGGTGGTTGCTCGTACCGGCCTTTATTTTTTAAGAGAGGGTTAGCAGTGAATTGAGCCGGCAGGTGATGCCGATTGAATTTATTGCTAAATCCTCAATAACAAAGGATGGAGAAATATTAATGTTCGAAAATTTCAAAAAATTTGAAACTATTATAGCTGGGCGTCCTTTTACCGTAGAAACCGGTAAAATGTGTGGCCTTTCTAATGGTAGTTGCCTTGTAAGCTATGGTGAAACGGTAGTTCTTTGTAACGTAACCATGAGCCAAAGCCCAAGAGACGGAATCGACTTTTTCCCGTTATCGGTAGATTTTGAAGAAAAGCTTTATGCAGTTGGCAGTATTCCCGGTAGCTTTATGCGCCGTGAGGGACGCCCATCAGAGAAGGCAATCCTGACCTCTCGTGTGGTAGACCGTCCAATTCGCCCACTGTTCCCAAAGGATATGCGTAACGATGTTTCGGTTGTAATGACAGTTATGTCGGCAGAGCAGGATTGCTCTCCCGAGGTTGCGGGAATGATCGGTGCATCTATTGCACTATCAATATCCGATATTCCGTGGAAAGGCCCGATTGCAGGCCTGTTTATGGGTCTTTGTGATAACGAAATAGTAATTAACCCAACCGAGGCACAGCGTGAGACAAGCAAACTACAGCTTACTGTAGCTGCAACACGTGAAAAGGTCATAATGATTGAGGCCGGTGCTAACGAGGTGGACGAGGAAACCATGTTCACCGCAATTAAGATGGCTCATACCGAGATCATTAACATCATAGACTTTATTGAGGGCATTCAACGAGAGATTGGCAAGACTAAGAAAGAATTCAAGTCGATGGATGTGGATGCCGAGCTATTTGATGCAATTAAAGAGTTCTGTATAGAGGATATCCGTGTTGCACTTGATACCGATGATAAAAATGTTCGTGACGAGCGTTTAAAGCCGGTAGTTGATAAAGTTCATGAGCATTTTGACCTAACACATCCCGACCATATCGGAATGATCGATGAGTGCCTTTACAAACTACAAAAATATGTTGTACGTCGTTGGTTGTTAGATGATAATAAGCGTGTTGACGGACGTGGTATCGATGAGATTCGTCCCCTTGCAGCAGAGGTTGGTCTACTACCTCGTGTACACGGAACAGGCATGTTTACCCGTGGCCAGACACAGGTTTTAACAACAGCAACACTTGGTAGCTTGCGTGATGCACAGCTTCTTGATGGCATAGACAACGAGGATACAAAGCGCTACATGCACCACTACAACTTCCCTCCCTACTCGGTTGGTGAGGCACGTGGTATTCGTAGCCCGGGACGTCGTGAAATTGGACATGGTGCACTTGCAGAGCGTGCACTTCTTCCTATGATTCCACCGGAAGGTGAGTTCCCTTATGCTATACGTCTTGTAAGCGAAATCCTAAGCTCTAACGGTTCTACATCTCAGGGTGCTATCTGTGGATCTACACTTGCACTTATGGATGCCGGTGTACCGATTAAAGCACCGGTTGCCGGTATATCCTGCGGACTTATATCCGAGGGTGATCGTTTCATGACAATGTTAGATATTCAGGGTCTTGAAGACTTTTTCGGCGATATGGACTTTAAGGTAGCCGGTACTAAAAAGGGTATTACTGCAATCCAGATGGACCTTAAGAATGATGGTCTAACCTATGAAATTATCGAGCAGGCACTAGAAAAGTGTAAAACTGCAAGGTACTACATTCTCGATGAAATTATGCTAAAGGCTATAGAGGCACCAAGACAGGAACTTTCTAAATATGCTCCTAAGATGCGCTCGCTACAGATAGACCCCGAAAAAATTCGTGATGTTATCGGTAAGGGCGGCAAGGTAATTCAGGAAATCTGTGCAGATACCGGCGCTAAAATTGATATCGAGGATGATGGACGTGTTTTTGTTCTTGCAGTTGAGCAGTCAAGCCTTGATCGTGCGATTAACATCATTAAGATGATAACCGAGGATCCTGAGGTAGGTGCAATCTATAAAGGTAGAGTAACTCGACTAATGACATTTGGAGCATTCGTTGAAATTGCCCCGGGAAAAGAAGGTCTTTGCCATATATCTAAGCTTGAGAAGAGCCGCGTAGAAAAGGTAGAAGATGTTGTAAGCGTTGGTGATGAAGTTTTTGTTAAGGTTACCGAGATTGATAGCCAGGGCAGAATTAACCTTTCTCGTAAGGATGCTTTAGAGGCAATGAACAAGGAATAATATCTCCCCAAAAAATTAGGCGGAGTATTTAGGGTGTAACTCTGTCGGAGTTACACCCTTTTATATTAAGGAGGAGAGATGCTAAAAGTATTAATTGCCGGTATTGCGGTTGGTATGGCCAACATAATTCCCGGTGTTAGCGGTGGCACCATGATGGTTATCATGGGCGTATTTAATAGGGTTATGGAATCTATTAGTAGCATACTTAAACTGGATAGGCAAACACTTAAAAAGAATATCATATTTATCGCAGTATTAATGGTAGGCGTATTAATAGGGCTTGTAGCATTTGCAAATATACTTGAGATAACCTTTGCAAGCTTTCCGGTTCAAACGATGTTTTGTTTTATAGGTATGGTGCTTTTTTCAATACCATTTCTTGTAAAAAAGGAGATGAAGCAGGATAGGCCCGAGATTATTCCTTTTATAATAGGGTGTGCAATAATATTCTTAATGAGCTATTTTGCACCACAAGAGCAGGATGTTGTAATAACTGACTTTCCCGAGCTTACACTTATATATCTTGTAGGATTGTTTTTTGTGGGTATGGTAGCAGGTGGAGTAATGTTTATACCGGGTGTTAGTGGAAGTATGCTATTACTTATTATAGGGCAGTACTACCTGTTTAAATCGCTTGTGGCAAACATCACAACCTTTAGACTTGATATACTTATTCCGATAGGGTTTATGGGTGTGGGTATCTTAGTAGGTATTGCGGTAAGCTCAAAGATAACATCCTACTGTTTGAAAAATTTTCATTCAAAAACCATGAACTTTATCTTAGGACTAGTTGTTGCAAGTACAGTTGTACTTATTCCTTTTGAGGCAAGCTACGACTTAATTACGATTGCAACATCTGCATTAACACTGATAGTTGGGGGTGCGGTTGTTTTCGGGCTTGAAAAGATAGCAAAATAATACAATATTTAATAATGTATAACGAGGTAGCCTAGGTTACCTCGTTATTTTGTTGTGCATTTTGCTAGAACATATTTGACAAATACAAAAAAATATGATAACATTATCAAATAATTAATATATAATATTATGGATGGTTGTATAATTATATATTTAGCATAGTATTTTTACAAGAGGGAGGTATTATGGATGATTAAAGTACAATATATAGTAGCGTGCGAAAAAGGACCACCTAATATCTGTTACCAAATAGTAACAGCTGTGAAGATTTGGTAACAATCGTTGACTTATGGTAGATATTGATGTAGAATCAAGCTGTAGTAAAAACCAGTTATTCATTTGGAGGAATAAAACTTGGACAGCAAATATACGTATCGTAAAGATTCAAACAACAATAATTATGGAGAGGTAAAACCAATGAAAAGCTTAAGAAAAAGAGCGTTAGCGCTATTCTTAGCAATAGCAGTAATGATTTCTACCTGCTCGGTTGCCTTTGCAGACTCCGGCGTTACACCGCCGACAGATCCAGCAGCACCGGCAGCACCGGCAACACCGCCTGCAGATCCTGCACCGGCACCTGCACCGGAACCAACACCGGCACCTGCACCGGAACCAACACCGGCACCTGCACCGGAACCAACACCGGC
>CAYJKW010000025.1:0-25702 GCA_964370765.1 uncultured Oscillospiraceae bacterium | reverse complement strand
GATAAAATGACAATTGCAACAGAGTGTGCCTTTTGTGGCTCGAATGTAGTTTTAAATGATAAATCTAATACATATACCCAGCCTGAATATGTATTGCCTTTTATTATTAATAAAGAAAAGGCAATGGAGTTATTTCGTGAACTTTGCAGGAAGGAGAAATTAACTCCGAGAGAAATTACCAAGCAGAGCAAAATCAGCAGAATGCAGGGTGTGTATGTGCCTGCATGGCTTTTTAGTGTAACTGCTGATAGTACGCTGCAATATGAATGTTCGACAGATGAAATAAAGGTAATATCCGCAAAGAGAATTGCAAGTTTTTTTGATGTTGTAATGCGCGGATTCGGTAGTTTTAGTAAAGTCCCCGTAACTGCGAGCAGTTATGTAAACAACCGCTATATAGAATCTATAGAGCCGTTTGAATATGACAAGCTAACGCCGTTTGACAATAAGTATATTATGGGCTTTTTTGCCGATTATAGCGATATGTCAGCTGATAAATGCTTTAAAACCGCAGAAACCCGCATAGTAGCGTCTTTGTCTGCTGTATGCAAAAAAATAATGAAAGGCTATGCAAAAATTAAGCTGAAAAATTTAAACATGGCACATAATAACTACGAAAAAATTAATGTATTGGTACCTGTATGGTTTTTAAACATTCAGTATAAAAAGAAAAAATATTGTTTTACAATAAATGGGCAAACCGGTAAAATCGCAGGGGTATTGCCTATGAGTAATATGGCAAGAAAAATTATTCATATTTTATTGTCCGCACTTATAATAGCAATAGTCACAGGTCTTTCTTTATTAACCGGCCCAATTGGCGCGGTTATTGTTTTCGTGGCAACTGTATTTTTTTCGGTGCAGGCTTATCGAAAAAAAATGTTAGTTGATGATAATGTATATTACTTAGACGGCCAAACCAATGCCGATTCATATATTGTGAACAGTTCAATTAATGTTAGCGAAAACAGCACAACTTTTATAAAAGAAGAAGAAATTATTGAAAAAGAATAAATAGTTGTAATCAAATAAGAAGGACGTCAGCACAGCTGATAAGCCTTTTGTCGCTAGCCCATGTCCAACTACAGGTAGCATCAGTGAAAGTGTTTAAACTAACAAATATGATAAACTGTATTGAATTTAAGCTGTTAACAGAGTATAATATTATAAAGACAGATAGCAACAATAATAACCGCACTATCTATTCTTTAAACAATTGATAAAAACAAAAGGAACTCGCATGCAAAATGAATCAAACAATACACCAACACCAGACAAAAAGCTTAATGCAAAATTACTAATTATTATTGTAGTTTGCACAATTGCTATCACAATAGCAATATTCTATTTTATTTCACAGCGTAATAATCCTACCACAGAGCCACCGGAAGCACAACAAGTGGCACAGGTTGAGCAAACATCTTCAGCACCTTCCTCGCAACCACCTGCAGAGTCAGCAATCGAAGAAGATACTATTGATTTTGATGAGCTTGTGCAGACCAATAGTGACACTATAGGGTATATTACAGTTCCAGGCACCGTAATTGATTACCCGGTTGTGCGTGGTATTGACAACTTGAAATACCTAACTACCGATTTTTACGGCAATTACGATGTTTTGGGTACAGTTTTTGCAGATATGTTTAACAGTGATGATTTGCAAGATCCTGTAACTGTTTTATATGGTCATTATGAGCCTAACGATACTTTTTTCTCACAGTTACATCGATATAATGATGCTGAGTATTTTAACGATAATCCTGATATTTACTTAACTACTCCTACAGCAGAATATAGATATGAAATTGTAGCTGCCTTTGTAAATGATAACTACAATTTATTATATGATAAGGACTATACTGATCCGGTACAGCTCCAAGGATTTATAGATAAGATGGTAAACATCCCCGATACCGGTGCAAACTTAAACTTAGAAAACGTAACTACAGATGATAAATTTTTAGCACTTTCTACCTGCATGGACTTAGAAAACGTTACTGAGAGATACGTGGTTGTTGCAAAATTAGTAGAATAGCACATTGCTTACTATGCCTGAGCAATTTTTAGTGTAATTTAATAGCAGATATTATAAAGTCGTTACTAAAAATAACGGCTTTATAATTCACCCCTTTTGTCTTTACAATATATGTTTTCAGGTAGAATAGACTGATGCGTTTTATAGAATTTTTAAAAAACTGCACAAATGCATGAGGTAACTTTTTCTTTTATATGATACTTTATTAATAACTCAACGCACGATAATTTATGTTTAACAATAATTAGGAGGCAATATGAGATTGTTATTATTTTTAACAGTAATTATAGTTATGTTGTTTACTGTAGGATGCGCTAAATCTCAAAGCGGTGTATCAAGCAGTAAATCTGAAAGCCTACCTATAAATCAAGCTGCTAATCTATTTGCCTTTGATTTCTATTATAGAGCACCTATAATAGGATCCTATAACCTAAGCATACAACCCAAAGAAAACGAAGCATACATGAGTTTTAATAGTTCCCATAATTCCTATGTGGTTGCCGAAAAGATGGTGGACATATCTATAATTTCTGACATTCTTGCTTTATTTAAAAAGTATGACATCTATGAGTGGGATGGCTATAATACAAAATCTGACAAAGGCCCTTTGGAAACCGATTATTTTTCGATGACCATTAACTATGGTAGTGGTAATATGATTTTTGCCGATGGACAGGAGAAATTACCAGAAAACTTTCATGAGTTTTATACAGAACTACATGAGCTTACACGCAACGCAGCTATGACACAGCTAGATGCACCCCCCTTAAAGGAGGGTGTTGACTACAGTCTTTACACCGCGCTTATAGCCTCTAAGACAAAAGAATTCGGTGAGCGTACGATAACGCCCACCTACTCATATGAAGATATTGAATTAAACGAGGCCTATGGTGTAATATATACTGACCTTATAGATCTTGATAACGACGGTATTTTAGAGTTAATTATTGTATCATCCGACAAGAGTGACCTGTCGAATGATATGCGACATCGTTATATTGGTAATCACATCACTATATACACTATATCAAAGGAAGACACATTACTTAAAGTCGGAGAACTACCTTTATTGCTGTTAAATTCAAAGCATCTATCCTCTGGAACAGAGTTTACAGTAAACTACTCCTTTGTCGATGGTGTTTGCTATATCGGAACAGGAACAGAGGTTAGCGATACGCACAGGCAGTACTACCGTTACAGTGCTGATGGATTTCAACTTGCAGTAACCTTTGATACTTTACTGATCGCGGATTTTGGAACAACTTTTAGCATAGACAACAAAACTGTTGAACAGGAAGAATTTAGACAGCACTATTATAGCTTTGAACAATCTGCTGTCACCCATTCGGTTTCCGGAACACTTTCTAGCGAGCTTGAGCTCATAGATAATATTAATAATAAAACGGCAACTTTTCTGTCAGACTATACGATAGATGGTTAATGTTGTAATTTATATATTCATTATCGCAACGGCATCAAGTATATTCTTTTCAAATGCCTCCTTCCCATACTTGTCAACCTGCATTTTATCTTTTGGTCCGTGGGTGAGGCATCCTGCGCCGCCTATGCAACCATCTGAACATGCCATTCCCTCAATAAAGTTAACATCCAATAATTTTTTTGAAGATTTTAAAAGTGCAGTCTTGCAAGCTTCTATCCCATTGCAACGCTCAGCTTTTAAATCAAAGTCAATTCCCTGCTCTTTAAAGGCTTGCATCACAGCGTCAGACAAGCCACCGCTTCTTGCAAAAATCCTACCAAAATAGGATGCATTGTCTAAAATCTCCTCTTTAAGATTAGCTATATCCAACTCTTTGCTGTCGAACAAAGCCTGCAGCTCCTCGAATGTTATTACGCAATCAACATAATCCTTCACGCTGTCAAGCTGCATCTCCATCTTTTTCGCTGTACACGGCCCAATAAACACGATTTTTGAGGTTGGGTCGGTCTCCTTAATGTACTTTGATATTCGTGCCATTGGCGATAGGTTATGTGAGATATGTTTTACAAAGTCCGGCATCTGCTTATTTATATACATTACAAATGCCGGACAACAGGAACTTGTCAAAAACCCTTTTTGCTCTAACTCTCTAGATTCTTCAAGGGCTACTGCATCGGCGCCCAACGCAGCCTCAACAACGGTGTAAAAGCCCAGCTCTTTAATCCCGCTTATTACCTGCCCCAACTTTGCAGGTTGGAACTGACTTGATAGGGATGGCGCAACAACAGCGTACACCTTGTAATTTTTGTTATCATCACTATCTTTTAAAATGTTTATTGTGTTGACGATAAAAGACTTGTCTGCTATTGAACCAAATGGGCACTGGTATACACAGGCGCCGCAAGCAATACATTTCTCGTTAATAATTTCAGCGCTGTTATTCGCAGCTTTTCTAATAGCTTTAACCTTACAGGCACTCTCGCAGGGCCTTTTGCTACTAACAATTGAATGGTATGGACATATCTTAGCACATGCTCCACAATCCACACACTTTTCACTGTCGATTTTGGCGACGTAATTTTCGCTAAAGGAAATTGCACCAAACCTACATGCATCAAAACAACGATGAGATAGGCATCCTCGACATGATGAAGTCACAACATAACCGGATGCCGGACATTCATCACAGGCAATGTCAATTACCTCTATTACATTCGGGTTAGATCTATCGCCCCCCATTGCAACGCGCACACGCTCTGTAAGTATTGCACGCTCTTTATATACGCAACACCGCATTGTTGATTCCTTTCCGGTGACTATCTCCTTTGGAATATTAGTCACATTCTCTAGTAAGGTATCATTCCATGCATTTCTTGCCACCTCACGTAGTACCCTATATTTTATATATTGTACTTTAGTATCAAATTTTTTCATATTGCCATTCCTCTCTAAAAATAGCTTACCTTAATTTTTTTGCCGATTTTCCGTAAACAGTGAGATAGTTCATCTATCAACTGCATCTTAATATTAAAATTAATTGGTAAGTTTGGGTTTTGATGGGCAGGATTTACCGCTTTTCCAACGTAAAAATTAATGTCTGTTGCCTCCTCAAACAAAAGTCGCGAAATAGCTGATGCCCCATCTTTGTTATAACCCCAGCTGGAGTGTAGCTTATTTTCATTCAGGTAGTCGTTTGCGTATGTCAAAACTTTATTAATAGTAATTATTCCTTCGGTTACCAGGTCTACCCCTTCAATATGGGCTGTTGGTGGGACATCAGAATCGTAAAAATCCAACGATGCTACAACCTCTTTCCCCAAATATTTGGCTGCAATAGCAGAGGTCGTCCCGCCGCAAACCAGATGTTTACCCTCCTTTGAAAAAAACAACGACATCATCTTATCTGCATCATTCTCGTTTGAGGGTGGTCCAATGATAAGGTTCATTGGTTGTCTTTTTCGTATTCTAATCATGCACGCTGTTGTATCATCCCCTGGCATTGCACCATAAAGTGAATAACATTCGTCAAGTAAAATTGTGTTCAAGGTCTTTGCTGTAAATCCAACATCGGTCAATGGGGAGATATAATCGCTAATTTCTTTTCTATCCCATCCAAAATTCAACTCACTGCCAACACCTGCATGAATGCATCCATCACTCATTAAAATAAAAAGATCATTTTCCTGTAAATCTATTTTTGACATCAATATTTTCTTGCCACCCAGTATCCTTTCGGTATATGGAATAGCGGCATCTTCTCCGTCTCGTATAAGTATTACCTTCGGATTATCATATTGAATTATCTCTGCCTCTCTATTACCACTTAGTATCCTAAAAATAGTAAAGGTAGAGTACGCAATACCCCTTACCGCACAAACCGGTAGGGTCTCTGCGATTGTTTCTACACAATCATCGATACTAAGTCCCTCTGATATCATGGTTGAGATTATTTTTGCTGTAAGTGTTGCCAATATATTTGCCTTAACTCCGCTTCCAAGACCGTCGGCCAATACAATAGTTGTTGATCCGTCAATCCCTTCAACTATCTCCACCTGATCACCACATAGTTCCTCTTTGTATTTGTGTAAGCTGCTGTAGCCTATATCTGCACATAAATTAATCATCCCTTATCGACTCCTTAAGCTTTGTCAGCGCTATTTTTGTTTCGGCAGCTGTTTCCCCCAGCAGGGATGCAATCTCATGAACAACTCGCATCTGTTTTTCTATCACCTTGTCG
This sequence comes from uncultured Oscillospiraceae bacterium, assembly GCA_964370765.1. Classification (GTDB taxonomy): domain Bacteria; phylum Bacillota; class Clostridia; order Oscillospirales; family Ruminococcaceae; genus CAYJBH01. Next base: position 19,489 of record CAYJKW010000025.1, on the reverse strand, counting down.
GTAGTTTCGATGGTTTTTTTACTAATTGTCTCTTTTTTGGCTCTTTCTTCCTCTTCCTCTGTAACGTTTCTCATAATACAGATAAACATCTTGTTGTGTTTGTCAAAAATTATACTTTGTTCAACATACTTGTTATACTCGGCCAGATATGTACGAATATTTTTTTTCGATTCCCCGCCTATTTTTACCTTTATAAAATCTGATGGATCCAGTATCTTAATGACCTGCTCTCCAAGTACATCGGACTTTTTTCTGATATTTATCAAATCAAGTGCAGACGAATTTATTCGCTGAACCTCTAGATCGTTGTTGAGCACGATTATCGCATTTGGAGAGTTGTCCACAATAATATCGGAAAACGATTCAGCTTTTTCATATAGTGATGGTAAGCACATTGTTAAGTCGGCTTTTCCGTAGTATACAGCAATTGCCTTGTCCCTACATGAATTGTATCCGCACGAGCCACAGTCAAGCTCATCTTCCTTTTTTTCCTTACCTATCTGTCTTAATATTACCTGTATCTCCGGTTCAGATGGGGTTTTATCCCTTAATTCAATGGGTGTAAAACATTTACGCATATACGGTGATTCAAGACATTCCACATCAAAATCTTCGTTACCAGCACACCTGTTAATGCTCATGTAGTCCAGTATTGGTTTTTTTCGGTATTTTTCCATTACCGGCCCCCCGATACAGCTACCAACACAAGCAGACATCTCGATAAGACATCGACTAATGCTCCCCTGTGCAATATCAGACAATGCCTTCATACAGTTTTCGACACCATCCACACTGATATAGGTAAAATCAGGATTTTGCTTTTTTATTGACTTAATAATTCCACCTGTTGTGGGGAAAAATCTTGCCAAACTTTTCTCAATACTCCCCTGTGGTTCTTCTAAATCAATAGTGATATTCTCCTGCTGTAGCCAGCCTGTCAGCTCTTCAAACGTTAATACAGTATCGACCATGCCCTCATAGAAACTTGCTTCATCCTTTTTTGCAACACATGGACCTATAAATACAACCTTTGCATTAGGGTGTCTCTTTTTTATGTCTATAGCATGTGCTTGCATTGGTGAAACAATGTCAGCAAGATAACATAGCAATTTTGGATAGTACTTTTGAATAAGCAGATTCACCGAATGACATGAAGAGGTGATCAGTATTTCCCTATCCCCATTGTCTATCATACGTTGGTATTCATTTTTTACAAGGGTGGCACCGATTGCCGTTTCCTCGGCCGAATAAAAACCCAATTTTTTTAGTGCGTTATTAATCGATTGGATACCTGCACCATCATAGTTCGCAATAAATGATGGTGCAATAGATGCTATCACAGGCTCACCTGCCATTAGCAAGACCTTTGTTGCCTCAACACTACTGGTGATCTCCTTTGCATCCTGCGGACAATTCACAAAACACTGCCCACATAAAATACATTCGTTCCCTACAATTATCGCCTGTCCACCAGAAAAGCGTATTGACTTGACAGGACAACATCTAATACATTTATAACAATTTTTACAGTTAGATTTTTTTAATCTTAAAAACTCGGTCATAGTTGCACCTGCTTTCATCAAAGAGCTTGTTGTTTAATTTCCTTACTAAAAAACACCTCAACCGTTTCCGGTGTTACCGAATGTATCTTATCATCAACGCAGACACTTACCCCCTGCTGACATTTACCCATACAAAAAGCTCCCGAAAGTTCAACTTCATCCGCTAATCTGTTATTGTGTATTAACTCCTTGATCATCTCGACAACCTGCCTTGACCCCTTTAGATGACATGAACTACCGATACATACTTTAATTTTCATATTATGCCCTTTCAACACATCGTTAATAATTTAACAATCTATATTGTAGCATATTTTTAATACTTTGTAAAGCATATAAGATATATTAGGCATTTGATACAATTCCCATGGCAGTTCTTTATTCTATTGTATCTTTTAATCGATAACGATATACTTTATTTTAAACTTCACTAACCTGACAGGTCGTTTATCTACATCATTTCCTAAAGGATAAATTTAGAATAATTTGTTAAAACAACTTGACATCGAGTGAAAAATAATATATACTTAAAGCGCAGTTAGTTTCAACTAACTTCACCAATCAACATTGAGTTAGTCAATGCTAATATCGATTAAGGAGTAAATTATGAGTATTGCAATAATCGGCGGAAACGAGCGCATGGAGCATATGTATAAAAACCTATGTAAGGATTATCATTGCAAAGCAAAAGTCTTTACTACACCCCAAGGAATAAAAAATAAAATAGGCAGCCCTGACATGATTATTCTTTTTACAAATACAGTTTCACATAAGATGATTCATATGGCACTTTCATCGGTGAATACCGATAAATCTGTTATTGTTCGCTCTCATTCCAGCTCAATGGCTTCTCTAAAAGAAATTTTAAGTACACATCTTTCTTAGTCCAATAGTAAAGTTACACTTTTGTCGTTGTTATTAATAGTGTAGTATTTTATAAATTGCTGTTATTAAAAAGGTTTCGAAGAAGTTCTACGTCTTCGAAACCCTTTTTGTATGATACGCATATTGATTAGCTACTTATTTTAAGTTATAATTAGGTTATACATTCATTGTATAACTGTAAAGCAACTAAAGCAAACTAATAAAAAGCATGCATTATAGTTTCAATGCAGTTTTAAATACGCTATATTAAATTCCGAAGAGGTGTGTTATGAAATATATTATTGTGGGTGGTGTTGCCGGCGGTGCTTCGGCAGCAGCAAGATTAAGAAGACTTGATGAATCAGCCGAGATAATCATGTTTGAGAAGGGACCGCATGTGTCCTTTTCAAACTGCTGTTTGCCCTATCGCCTAAGCAACCAAATTAAAGAAGATGAAAAATTAGTTTTAATGAACCCAAAATCCTTTTATAACCAGTACCGCATTACAGCACGTATCAACAGTGAGGTTATATCCATAAATCGTGCCGATAAGACGGTTATCGTTAAGGGGCCAGACGGTACAGAATACACCGAAGGCTACGATAAGCTAATATTGTCTCCCGGTGCTAACGCAATAGTGCCAAAATTAGAGGGACATGAATCTGCAAATATTTTTGTAGTAAAAAATGTTGTTGATATTTCAGCACTATATAGCTATATCAACAGCAATAATAATGTGAAAAAAATTACTGTTATTGGTGGTGGCTTTATTGGGGTAGAGGTTGCAGAAAACCTTAAAGATGCTGGTTTTGATATCACATTGGTTGAGGCCGAAAATCAAATTTTAAGGCAGTTTGATTATGATATGGTACAGATACTGCATAAGGAGATGACGGATAAAGGTGTTAATCTGCTTTTGGGTAAGAAGGCCACTAAATTTGACGGTAATAATCTTATATTAGAAGACGACACTGTTGTAGAGGGTGATGCTATAGTTATGGCTATCGGCGTAACCCCTGACACAAGGCTCGCCTCAGCTGCCGGGATAGATGTCACAGAGCGCGGACATATTAAGGTTACTCCTGATTGGCAAACGGAATCTGATAAGGATATATATGCCGTAGGTGATGCTGTAGAGATAAAAAATGCAATAACTAATAAGCCCTTTGTATTATCACTTGCCGGCCCTGCCCAAAAACAGGCACGCCAGACAGCAAACCATATCAACGGTGTCGCAATGACTAACACTGGGTATATAGGGTCATCCTGCATAAGGGTGTTTGACTATAATGGTGCTGCTACAGGCCTTAACGAAAACACCTGTAAGTCAGAAGGTTTGGACTATGATATTGCGTTTATTATTCCACAAGATAGGGTTGGAATAATGCCCGGTGCTACACCTTTCTTTTTTAAACTTATCTACGAAAAGCCTAACGGTAGGATACTGGGTGCACAGGCCATCTCAAAGGGTGATGCTTCAAAGCGTATCGATGTAGTGGCAACCGTGATCAAATTTAACGGCACACTAGATGATATGGCAGACCTTGAACTTTGCTACGCACCACCATTTTCCACAGCAAAAGATCCCACTAATATGGCAGCTCTTGTTTCACTCAACCTACTTTCAAGCAAATTCAAACAGGTGCAGGTGGGAGAGGCTCGCACTTTGGTAGAGAACGGCGCCTTTATTATCGATGTTCGTGAACCGCACGAGTATTCACGCTCACATCTAACCACCTCTATTAATATCCCCCTTAGCCAGATAAGAAATCGTTTAGACGAAATTCCAACCGACAAGCCTATATATCTGCATTGCAGAACATCACAGCGCAGCTATAATGCATGCCTAATATTGCAGGCAAACGGTTTTAACGACGTTTATAACATCTCCGGCAGTTATCTGGGAATATCTTTTTATGAATATTTTAACGATACCATAACCAGCCGACCGAAGATAGTCACAGACTATAACTTCAATTAACTATTAAAAAAATTATCTGTTACTTAGCACCATTACCATTGCTATTTTATATTTTTTGTCGTTAGATGATAGGTAATTAAATTTCAGTCTTATTTTAAAATATATTATTTATAATTGTATTGAAATTTACACAATTGTGTTGTAAAATATAATTAGTAATCAGTGTATGCATATTTGTTTCGCATAACGTTGTTGTACCTAATAAGTATATCTGGTTTTATGGGTTTTATTTTGCAAATCAAGGAGCATTGACATGCAAACAAGCGATTTTTTAGTTGATCATAATTTAGGTGTAGCAAATACAACAAAATTCCATATGGACATGAAGGTACGATGCTATAATAAAATGTGTATGACGGAGGTCATAAACGCTGATTTATCTATTGCTGCTTACGGTGAGGAAACTTATTATGCAGGATGTAGAGACGTATTAAATAATGTGCAAATTGGTTTACAGCAGCTTAATTTAGATAAAATAATATATCTCTATAGCTATAACTACAATAAATTTATCTTGGCTGCTACCAGTGATATATCTAAAGAAGATTTCCTCGCACTTATGAAGAACTTTTATGCGCAGTTTGAATCTGCAGCTTCATCACAGGTTGAGATAAGTGCCGTGTCGCGATTTGCAGTTGTTTTACAGGAAGATAAGTTAATCGAAAGAGCTCTTCTGTCACTTCTACTTGCTAAAAACACCCATGATAATTTTAACCTAACACCGGACAATTTGGATATTACTGATACAATAAAAAACGATGCCGAGGTATTAGATTTAATCAATTTTGCTATGGACGATGATCGTGTAATACCCTACTATCAAGGCATACGTGATAATAAAACCGGAAAGATAGAAAAATACGAAGCACTTATGCGATTGATGGATTCAGATGGTAAAATATATTCTCCTTGGGCTTTTTTAGATATTGCAAAAAAATACAAAATTTACAATCGATTGAGCCAGCTTATGATTAAGCGTGCATTAAAAGAATTTAGCACTCGTACCGAACAGCTTTCCATTAATATTTCTGCATATGATATATCTAGTGACTCTTTCAGAAAATGGTTTTTCAAGCAACTAGAAAAACATCCAAATTGTGAAAAGTTGGTTATTGAGTTTGTTGAAACTGAAAACTATCAAGAAGAACGCTTATTATTTGATTTCATTGATAAGGTTCGTAGCTACGGTTGCCGTATCTCGGTTGACGATTTTGGCTCAGGCTATGCTACATATACTACTATAATATCTCTTTCACCAATGTTTATTAAAATTGATGGAACGATTATACGGGATATAGCAACATCTGAAAAAAATGTAATTATTTTAAGGTCAATTTGTTTCATGGCAGAACTAATTGGTGCCTCAACCATTGCTGAATATGTAGAGAACAAGGACATACAAGCTGTATTGGAACAGTATGGGGTTGACTATTCACAAGGTTACCTATATAGTAAGCCAATACCATTGAGTGAGTTCAGTTCTTAACACAGATATTATTTTCGAATTCAGAAATCGATTTAAAAGGGTAATTTGCTGTTGCTTTTTTAATCGATTTTTTCTTGTTTAATAATCCAAATAATATCATTTGTTTTGTCACGACGATATTAGTAAAAAGGGTATACATCGGTGATTCCGATGTATACCCTTTTCTTTTATAGCTATAGTTGCATTTTATTAGTTTGTAGCTTTTAGTTTTCTTTTTCTAATCAGTACAACACTTACTACAATAGCTGCAACAACTATTAGAATTAGTGTGATTAGGATTGCAGCATATAACGGTGCGTATCCGCCATATGGATCAACTGCAGTCGGTACTGCCGGTCCTTCAATAATAACCGATCCATCATACCAGTTAATATGCAAGCTGGGATCCAACCCATGAGTTGCATTAAATGCAGTATCTTGTTTAATATCCTCTGAGATATTGATAACAAATGGTGTGTCAACAGTTGTAACTGTAATTACCTCGGTCTCCTGTGTTACAGGAGGTTCAGTAGGTGTTGATGATGCCGGTGCTTCTGATGTTGCATCTGCCTCTGACGTTGCAGGTACTTCTGATGTTGCAGGTACCTCTGATGTTGCAGGTACTTCTGATGTTACAGGTACTTCTGATGTTACAGGTACTTCTGATGTTACAGGTACTTCTGATGTTGCAGCTGCTTCTGACGTTACAGGTACTTCTGATGTTGCAGTTGCTTCTTCTGTTACAGGCACCTCAGAGCTTAGCTCTATTAGGTTAGCCCCTAGATTAAAGTTCTCCATTGTTGTGAACGGAAGCGGTTCTGATGCATTTGACTCAAGGCTTACTTCCTGAACCCCAGATGTGCTTACAGATACTACCTGCTCTGACATCACAATTTCAGGCTCATAAGGTAACGTTCCGGTAAAGGAATAAATAAAGTTTTTACCTGTTGCTGCCTGTGATGTAATATTATTGTCTAAAAAGTCAATTTCAGATTTTTCAGTTACATTTAAGTTATTAAGCAACATTAGATATGCACTGCTAACTGCAGATAGGCTACTATCACTATTAGTGTTAATCGTATTGCCGGTAAAGGAGTAATTTTCTGCTTGTGAATTAACGCTAACATTGTATAATCTCATAAACACGGAAACACTGCCAGCAACATTTACCGTATTGTTTACAAAGTCCTTAGTGTTATAGGTGATATATTTAACAGCACCTGTTGTATTTATAGTATTCCCGGATACTAACGGTAGTTTAGAAAATAACGATCCGGTAACGTCACCTTCAATATCAATTGTGTTATTCACTAACTCTATATTACCCTGTACAGCTGTTGAAACAGGTAGAGTCACATCAGATCCGTCTATTCTAATTGTATTTGATTCGATTCGAATTGGGATCTCTGTATCACTCTGGATAGCTTTATAGGTTATATTGTCACCAGCATATCCCCTACCTTTATTTAGATCAAGTTCGTTTCCGGTAAAGGAGAATGTCCCATCCAAATTCTCAAAAACTAGTGAATTTAGTGATGCTTGAATATCAAATATATTATTGTTTATAGTAACATTTGATGTCGGAGATTTTGAGGTTGTTGTTCCTATGCTGAATCCCAAAATGCTAGATGTGCGTATTCCATCGTACATAATGAATGTGTTATTAGATATGTTTATGTCAGATATATCTGCATTTGTCATTCCAATAGCTAATATTTCATCATGTGCTGTTTTCTCTAGATAGTTGTTAGTAAATGTTAGACCCGAAGCACCTCTGTTTTGAACATCCTGGGCTTGAAAACAAACGCCTGCCGGACCATCGTGAGAAATATACATCTCACAGTTATTAATTGTTACGTTATGCCACCCTGTGCTAAGTACAACATTACCCATTTTAATATCGTCGTCTAATGCCAAATATTCCGGTGTTTCGAAAATATTTCCATCATCACCTCTGGTTAACATTGGACCCGGAGCTCTGAATATACAGTTGTCTATTACAACATCACTCGTGCGTAATACTATCAGTTGCATTACTGTAGTTCCAAGCTCAATAGTCTGTAATGAGAAAAAGTTTAATCCTCTTATCTCGATATTTGATGTGTCTTGTAACAAAAATGTTGTTTTAGAGTTTATGCTTGAGACAAACTCATTATCGGTATAAATTGCACTTTGGTTTCCGTTTATGATTTTGTTCGCCGTTTCTAAAATAATAGTGTCTCGGTAGATGAACTTTCCATTTTCCGGAAAATTAATTGTAGTAGCTACAGAATTAAATGCTAACTCTAAAGACTCAGTGCTGTCAACATTCTCTATACCTTGATAATTTTCTGTGTCTTCAAAAGATCTTGCTCCAAACTGTACAACATTAACAGTATCTCCTACAACAAGGTGAGCTGTTAATCCATTTGCAAGCTCAATAACAGATTTCCCGTTGGCAGTTCCACTATTCATAATCTCATAGGTAGAAGCTCCACCGTCATTTTCAGAGTAAAATCCCAATGTACTCACTGTGGCACCTGACTCTAAATTAGATTGAGACATTTCAGCAACAGTATTAAAAACAATTGCCACTGGCTCTGGCTCTGGTTCTGGTTCTGGCTCTGGCTCAGGAGTTGCTTCCGCTTCCGGCTCCGGTGTTGATTCCGGCGCTGGAGTCGCTTCCGGCTCCGGTGTTGATTCCGGCGCTGGGGTCGTTTCCGGCTCCGGTGTTGATTCCGGTGCTGGGGTCGCTTCCGGCTCCGGTGTTACTTCCGGCTCCGATTCTCCTACAAACAATGATCCAACCCAAGACCAAAAGCCTCCAAACGAAGGACCTCTACGCGCTGCTGTTGGAACATAGTCATCATCGATGAACACCACCTCCTCAGAGGTTGTGTTATCAATATAAGTTATATCGTTTTCATCAATATCATTAATCTCACCTTCTTCATCATCAAAAGTTAAACTTTCGAGAATTGCGGCTTCTTCATCTTCTTGATTATCGGCAATAGTATCTATTGCGTCATCTTCGATTTCAGAAGCATATGCCATTGGCGAAGTGGTTAATGAAAACAACATTGCAAGTGACAACATTAACACTAGTATTTTTCGCATGTATGTATTTCCTTTCTATATCGTCTTGTTTACAGTCTATCGACTGTGACTATATTATAATCTTAAGTAATTTCAATTTCAAGTAATCTATCACAAATGAAATTATTTTACTTAATGATGTATCATTATCAGTTCAATCTGTTTTTGGAGTAATATTTAAAGTCACCAACAAACTTTTTGTAAAACTTAGGCGCAGTATTGTCCATAACAACACCTATAATATTCGCATCCACTGCCTCAAGCTCTTTTATTACGTAGTCCAGTTGCCGCTTTTTAGTTTTTTTGTATTCTGTGACTATTACTACACCCGACACCTTAGTTGCCAAAACTGCAGAGCCTACCGTAACAGCAATCGGTGGTGAATCAATAAAAATATAATCAAATTCCCCTGACACCTCATTCAAAAACTGATCGAAAATTTTAGATGCTAAAATTGAAGAGGGGTTATCGTGGGAGGCCGCAAAACATGTACAATAGAGATTTTCTATATTTGTTGGATAGATTATCTCTGCTAGATTGTTTTTTCCTTTAACATACTCTATCACCCCAGCAGTGTTAGATTTCACAAGATGAGGTGTTAGCTTATCTTTTATATAACATGCATCAATATATAATGTCTTATTCCCAGTGTCGGCCATCTGCATTGCGATGTTCCTTGTTACAGATGCAACATCAACATCAAGGCCGCATCCAGTAAATAAAAAGGTGTTTTTTTTATTTTCCTCTTTTATAATAGGAAACTTTATAACAATTCTATCATATGCATCTCTTAAAACTCTATTAACCACTCTCGTAAACTCTATACCCCTTGCTTTTTGCATAACTTTCTCCAATCCGATGCCGCGTTCAATTATATCTCGCCTTATAGATCTTAGTTAATTGTATGTGTTACAATATTTCCCATAGACCCATCTATCTTTAATGCACTATTGTTTTGCTTTTGATTTTGCTTTTGGTTTAGAGGGAATAACTCCCACCAATTCATACTTGCCGCCCAATGTTAGTTCACTAACATACGCTACCCTTGTGTCAAACAAAGCCAATAGCACAATAATACCAACAACTACAGCAAATGCACCTATCGTCACAACTGCAATCATCATCATGGATTGCATTCTACCATTAACCAAAACAATAGGCTCGCGTGCCTTGTCGAGTATCTGCACACTCTCACTTTCGGATAGCTGGTTGGTCTCTTCTACAAACGCCTCAGCGACAGCATTTGAAATCTCAACTGTCCTACTTGGGTTGTTATGTGTGACCAATATAGTAATTATACTTGAATTTTCGTTTGTGGATATAGCCACAGAACTTTGAATTACTTCAGGAGACACAGGGTTTTGCATCAATGTTGATGCATGTTCTGCAACCTTGTAACTCCTTGCCACATCCATATAATCTGCAAGTATATTCATGCCTTCTCGAGCTTCTACATAAGAGTGTTCTGACGCTGCGTAAATTGTTGACGTAGCGGCATACAAATCTTGAGTAGAGTTCCACATAAGGATTATTGCTATTACGCCCGCGATAATAGTTGTAAAAATTATTAAAAATTTTTTTGCCATTATGGAGTCAACTATTTTTGTTAAATTAATCTGGTAATCCATCACTTATTATTGTCCTAATTTGTTTATTTTATTATTGCTTAATTATAACATTTTACCACCTTAAAGTCAATAATATAGGTCACTATATACACTTCGCACAAATTTTATGATATAGCTGTGCTCTGCGAAATGCACAGAACACACATCAACCTAAAATAACATGCGCAAAAATGATTATAATTCATTCTGCATGCTTGTTATTTTAGATACTTTAACAAATATACGCTCTATTTTTTTATATTTGCAATTTTCACTTTCTTTTTGTGCTATTTATATGTATAATATAAGGTGTTATAAAAACTTCTTAGTTATTCTACTTAATAAAATAACCTAGTCAGACTATCTTAACTATCACGTTGGGTAGCTCCGCTATCTTAGTCTATGCAAAAATTATACCCATAAATATGATAATGATGTGATAATATATTATCATCACTATTTTTTCTATTTAGTATAATTTTCTAATTATTGAGAGGAGTATTACTGTTAAACAGTAAACAAACACATTATGAGCTATGAATTTTCTTATCTATTACATCTTCTAAACTCAACTATAAACGGAACTCCCACCCTCCCACCTTCCCAGGAGTTGGATTGGGAAAGGTTAAACACGCTTTCTGATATGCATATGGTTTCTTCGATTATCTTCCCAAATGTTGCTAAACTGTCAACAGCAACTGTTATTCCCAAGAACGTGCTTGACCGCTTAAAGAGTTATACTTTTGTAACAGGCGTTGCTCAACTAAGAAAGAAGTCTTATCTGCTTAACGTATTGAAGGCTTTTGAGAAAAGCAATATTCCGATGATTTTGCTTAAAGGCCCTATGCTGTCATCACTTTATCCTGTACCAAGCTCGCGAATATCTGTTGATTCTGATATCTATGTTAAACCTGAAGATAGAGAAAGAGTTAAGCAATTATTTGTAGAAGAGCTTTCATACACAGAGGAAGAAAATCCGTCTGGAAAATATGTAATCAAGTATTTCTTTAACGATTATCATGTTGAATCTCATTGCTCATTATGGAAAGGTGATACAGGCGATCGCTTTAAGCGACTTTCTGAGCTTGGGGTAGATAGTTTCGATAACACAATCAACGTTAAATTTAATAACACAAGCGCCAACACAATGTCGATAACCAATACCTACATATATCTTATGTATCATATGGTTAAGCATTTTATTATTAAAGGAGTGGGGGTACGTTACCTAACCGATATTACACTATTTGCTACTCATTATCATAAAGAAATAGATTACAATGCATTTTGGAATGCAATGGATATCCTTGGGTATCGTACTTTTTGTGTGGATTTTTTTGGACTTTGCTCCAAATATCTATCTCTTGATATAAACTTAATCGAAGGATTAACCGATGAGGAAAAAAACAAAGATCTAAACATGCGTTTAATTTCTGACATTGAAGAGGGTGGTCACGGTGGTGGTGGTACACCTACGAGAGAGGGAGCCAGCGGTATTTTATGGAGTTATTATATTAATCAGTCCGGTACACATTATAAAACAAATGTTTTTGCTTACTTTACCCTTTTTATAAACAAATGCAAACAGCAACGTCCTGAAAATAAAACAGACAAGGTCTATTCAAAATATATTATTATTAGGTCTTTTCAATATCTAATATATTTAATTACAAGCCGCAAAAAGAGGTATGAGGATCAGGGTAGCTCAAAAGAAATACTTCAGGCCGCTAAAAAAAGAATTGATTTGTTGGATGACTTGCATTTTTTTTAAGGTGTACTCAAATAGCTGCTAGAAGCGAGAGAACTTTTTCAACAAAAAGATTTCTCGCTTTTTTGTTGTTCACCGTCAAAAGTCCTTGCATAAAAAATGTAAGTCTGATATAATTAATAATAAGGATTTGACTGCTAACTATACAATACAGTGCAGTTAATACACTAAATTTATAACATTTTTGAAGGTCAGGTTTATATGAAAGTTGTCGCAGTTGTTCCGATGAAATTAAATAACAAGCGTCTACCGCAAAAAAACACGAAGAGGTTTACAAACGGAAAACCATTGTGTTACTACATCCTTTCAACACTGCTCAAAGTAGCAGAAATTGACGAGGTGTATGTGTACTGTAGTAACCCTGATATTAAAGAATTTATCCCTGAGGGTGTGAAATATCTTAAAAGGTCTGAGTCGCTCGACCAAGACACCACAAAAATGAATGAGGTTTTACAGAGTTTCCGAAAGGATGTTGCGGCCGATGTATATGTAATGACTCATACAACAGCACCATTTGTTAAGGCTCAAAGCATAGAAAAAGGACTGAAAGCTGTTCTTGATGGTGTCTATGACTCATCTTTTGCCGCTAAAAAACTTCAAGATTTCCTATGGAAAGACGGAGAGCCCTTTAACTATGAACTTAACAATATACCTCGAACTCAAGACCTTCCCCCACTTTACGAAGAATCAAGTGGTTTTTATATCTACAGGTCAGAGATCATGGAAAAACTAAACAGACGCATAGGCGATAATCCATATATAGTTGAAGTTGGTGAAATTGAGAGCATCGATATTGACGAGGCAGAAGACTTTGAAATAGCAGATGCTATATTTAATCACTTGATGATAAAACAGGAGAAATAAAATGAATAACATACAAGTTTTAGACTGCACATTACGAGATGGCGGATATTGTAACGAATGGAAATTCGGTTATGACAATACGCAAAAAATTATTAAGTGCTTGGTTGATGCAAATGTTGAAATCATAGAATGCGGCTTTTTAACAAACAAGGTCACATATGACAAAAACATAACTCGATTTACAACGGTTGAACAAATATCCGCCGTGCTCCCTAAGGAGAAGGGTAACAAACTTTTTGTTGCAATGGTTAATTACGGAGAATATAATGTCGAGGACCTGCCGGAATGTGACGGGAGTTCTATCGGTGGTTTAAGAGTTGCGTTTCATAAAAAAGAGCTTGTTAACGCCTTAAAGTTTTGTAAAGAAATTGCAGAAAAGGGCTATAAGGTTTTTATTCAACCAATGGTATCTCTTGGTTATTCTGATGAGGAATTTTTGTCTCTTATTTATGAATCAAATAAAATCAACCCATATGCATTCTATATTGTTGATAGTTTTGGAATGATGAAACAAAAAGACTTAATCAGACTTTTTTATCTTGTTGAGCATAACCTAAACGAAGATATTTGGATTGGATTTCATTCACACAACAATATGCAACTTGCTTATTCAAACGCACAAAGCCTAGTAGAGGCAGTAACTAACAGGAATTTGATACTGGACTCATCAATTAGCGGAATGGGTAGAGGTGCAGGAAACTTAAACACAGAGCTATTTGTAGAATTTTTAAACGAAAAGATAAAGAAAGATTATCATTTAAGCCCACTTCTAAGCGTTATTGATCAGATATTAAATACGTTTTACAAAGAAAACTACTGGGGATATTCACTTCCCAATTATCTATCGGCACACCATAACGCGCATCCAAATTATGCCTCATATCTAGATAGCAAAAACACTCTAACAGTAGAGGCAATGCATGATATTTTTATGATGTTAGATACTGATAAAAAATATGAATTTGATAAAGGATATATAGAAATAATCTACACCGAGTATATGGCTCATGGTGTAGCAAACAGCGAGCGTGTTCAAGAACTTAACTCAACTTTAAAGGGCAAAACTGCTTTATTAATTGCACCGGGAAAAAGCAGCCAACTAGAAAAAGATAAAATCATCGAATTTTCTAAGATGTCTGACGTAATAACTATGGGTGTTAATTTTGATTATTCTAATTTAGACCTTGATATTCTTTTTGTTAGCAATATGAGAAGATTCAGAGAACTAGAGTCTGTTGTCAAGGCAGAGAAACTTATTGTAACATCAAATATACCTACAAACAATGCATACTACAAGGCAAAATACAGTGATCTATTAACCTCGGTAGAATCGGTTAAGGATAATGCTGGATTGATGGCAATAAAATTTCTAATTAACATGGGAATCGGAAAGATTGTATTAGCAGGATTTGATGGTTACTCAAGTAATTACGAAGATAATTATGCATCTCACGACTTGGCAATTATCACAAAAAATGCTTTATTACAATCACTGAACAGTGGTTTAAGCAGCGCAATTAAACAGCTGCAAAATGAAGTTTCTATCGAGTTTTTAACTGAGCAAAAACATATTAAGCTTTAATAGGTCTTAACCCTTTACTTTATTATAATTCAAAGATAATAGGAGCAACTGTATATGCCTTTACCGATGTGGGTCACAAAACTTGAAACAAAATGTCCTCCTTTGCATATTGTTTTGAACCTAAGAAGACGTGCCGTACAAATCCCAGAATATCTTTCCTTTCGCAACGACCGTAAAAAACGTCAACTTAGTGAGCATATTGATCCTAAATTTGCAGCATTAAAGGGTTTAAAAGGGAGCCATGAGGGAAAGAGATGTTTTATAATCGCCACAGGACCAAGTCTAACGATTGAAGACATAGAGTTGATAAAAAACGAATATACTTTTGGAATGAATTCTATTGCAAGAATTTATGATAAAACCGATTGGAGACCAAACTTTTATGGAATTCAAGATAAATTAGTTTTTGAAAAAATGTTGGACTGTGTTTTTAATCAGGATGATAAAACACTAATGTTTATGCCGCATACAATCTGTAAAGATCTTGACATGAAAGAAAATTACATCAACTTCCCCTATAACGAGGCATTTCATTATATAAACTTTCGTCCTATGAATAAGTACAGTAGCATTTTTAGTGATGACTGTTATGATGTTGTCTATGATGGTTATACTATTTCCTATTCACTCCTTCAGATAGCTGTATATATGGGATTTAAAGAAATATATCTTATTGGTGCTGATTGTAGTTATACAACCGGCAAGAAAAATCATTTTGTAGAAAGTGGTTATATTGATAAAAATGCATATTTAAATTATGAAAAGATGACAACAACTTATAAAATTGCCAAAGAATATGCTGAAAAAAATGGAATAAAAATCTATAATGCTACCCGAGGTGGAATGTTAGAGGTTTTTGAAAGAGTAAGTTTAGAAGATGTAATCATTTAAGATCATACTAAAATGCATATTAGTATCACAATTGCAGAAAGGCACATTTAACTGCTATGAACGAAATAGTATTACGAATACCGAAACAAACAAACTACTTTGACATGTTTATGATAACCACCATGTTGTTTCCGATATTCACTGTTACAGCCGGACTTGATAGTCTAAATAAAGTTTTGTTTGGTCTGCTACTTGTAATATATTGCTTCACTACTATTCAACAGGGGTTGTCTAGAGCCTCTATTATATGGGTAATGCTACTTATAGTTAACCTCGCTTTTGCAGTCTATCAAACTCAATTTCCGATGGCAAACCTAAACCTCCTGTTTTATTACCCTTTTTTCACCATCTACTCTCTATTTGCAATTGATTTTAAGGATAAAATCATTGATTTTTTTCATCGTTACAAGGATTTAGTTTTACTGGTAATGCGATTTTGGACCTTGCTTGTTGGCGTTTCGATTTTTTTGCCATCTTCTTACTATATTAAAGAGGCCGGCGAGTCATACTTTGGTTCTTATGTTGGTAGTATATTTAGATTAGGCCCGGCTGCTATATTTATCATGGGACTATCTATGATATCAATGTCTATTTATGAAAGGAAATGGGACATTATTTTCTCGGCTGTTCCACTATACTCATTCTTTTCAGGGTCATCCAGAACATATTTGGTGCTTGGTATATGTATATTTGCTATACAGTGGTATTGGTTTGTCGGAAAGAAAAAAATCTATTATCTAACAATTATTCCTATTGGCATGTTGACTTTAGGTGTGATATTTTTAACACCAATCGGTGATAAAATTTTACACACATTAGATGATTCAAATTACGGTGACTTTTGGTTTAGAATTACTAACAGCAGGTCATTATTGTGGGCAAATCTATTTACAGCCTTGCGCGAAGAACCCTTGCAAAACTTAATATTTGGCTCAGGAATTGAGTATTCGGCACGTACAATTAATCACTGGGCTCATAATGATTTTATCGAGTTGATTTGCTCTTTTGGATATTGTGGAATGGGGCAGTACACTATTACCATGTTTATGTGTTATAAAAAGTTTTTCACTACTAAATATAGAATACCTATTGTTGTAATCTTGTCGATATTTATGGTTTGGTTTTTTAACGCCTTTTTTAATATGCATTATGTTTATTTTTGTGCAACATTAGCATACCCTATTATTTTAATTGCAATATCTCAGTATTATGATAAAAATAAGGTTGAGTAATGTTGATTGTGGATATTAAAATTAAAAGAGACTTTCCTTCATGAAAGTCTCTTTTAATTTTCTATTTACCTTGTGACAAACGCTTTTGATAAAGCTTTTCAAATTTTTCGGCCAAAGCTTCCCACGTATACTCTTCTCTAATGATCTTTTTTGCATTTTGGGAAATTTTATTATATTGTTCGGGTGATTTCAAGACACCCATGATAGCGCTACTCCATAGGTCAACATCTAAAGTATCTATTATAAACCCGTTGTCCTTATTAATCAGTGTGGCAGACCCACCGTTATATGTAGTAAATGTAGGTAGTCCAAAAAACATCGCCTCCAGTAGAACCATTCCAAAAATTTCATATCTTGTAGGTAAAAGAAAAACATCGCAGATATTATAAACCGCTTTAAGGTATTTCTGTTCTAATGCCTCGCACCACATAACTTTATCAGACAAGTTTAAGTCAAGAATTTTTTGCTTACATAGGTTAACGTAGTCATCCTTACCTCTGCCAACAATTATTAATTTAACGTCGGACATATCAGAGTTAATATTTTTAAGTAACTCTATTAAAAATATAGTATTTCTCCGTTCCTCAACTGCACCTATATAAAGAAGATATTTCTCATCTTTTGTTTTGTTGCTAATTTGCTTAATAAATTCTTGATTACTTACATCCTCTGCGTCATTAATTAGGTTTGATACATCCAATCCTACACCGACAGTTGTAACATCAACTAACCCTTTTGATTTCATATAATCTGAAGCTAACACACTTTTCGTTGCAACTATCATGTTGTTTTTTCTCGAAAAGGGTAGCAGCAATCTATCAAAGATACGAGCCTTCATAATGTCGCCCTTATTCTCAGAACAGTAATATGGTCCTTGGTAGTTAATACATCTATCCTTAAACTTCCTATTTAGCCAACAAGAGGTAAACCCCACATAGCCTCCAATATGAATAATATCATAATTATGAACGACTTTTACAAGTGATGGAAAAAAACCTTCATAGAACGCTCCAAACCCATGAGTCCACAAAATATTTAGACTTAACCCATTGTCAAACTCTATCTTTTCTATAGAGTTTTTTTCATCGGTATAATACATTACGTCACAAATGTGTCCACGACGTACTAAAGCCTTTGCAAGTCCTATCTCTTGTAAATTATATGTGTTTTTTTTGACTTTATCCGGAGAAGTCCTTACGATTATTATTTTCATACTACATACCTTTAGTTTAGGTTAAATATATTATTAACTGGTTTAGTCTACATACATTAATATTATATCATTTTTTTACAAAATACGCAAGGATAATTATAAATACATCCTGCCAGTTAATGCACTTAATAATACTGTTGCTAAAACAGCAATTACAGCCTACGTGCTGGCAAATAACAAACAGGACTCACATTTTTATTGCTATTTAACCAAACGATGATATAATAACTTTGTAGCATTGAAATATTGTTTTATAGAATATAATTTTAAAACATAGTCTCACGGAGAATTGTATGCACTCAAATGCTTTTTTCAGGCGATGGTGCAAAAGCATTTATAAGGTTGATGCCAAATAACATTAATAACGTTATATATGCAGAGCATGTTAATATGCCGAATAATATATCAAATGCATTTTTTATTATTGGCGATAAAGAAAGATTACGAAAGATAAAAGCAGCAGATAAAAAAATTGATGCAATTTGCACCAATATAAAAAATAAAAAATTTTTATTGCGCGGATGGGGTTTTGGCAGTCAGTTATTAGGGTATATGCAAAACCTGTCTTGGCCCTCGGTAGAAGAAAAAGCAAAAAGTTCATTCAAAGTCTATAACAATTGCACATTGTGTGGGCTATGTGCAAAAAGATGCCCGACAATGAATTTAGAAATTATAGAAGGTAAAGTAGTGCAAAAAAACAACTGTACCGTGTGTTACCGTTGTCTAACTATCTGCCCTGCAAAAGCTTGTACTGTCCTGTTGAAAAGCACACCAAAAACGCAATACAAAGGCCCAACACTTTAGATTTATCTACAATATAAAAATGAGAATCATTTCCATCCGCATCCGCATCCCCTCATAAGTCATAATCGGACTGTTATCCCCTACCATCTACAACGTGATGGTTTAAATTATCTAACTCATAACTATCTTAATAAATTTTTATAACTATATGCATTGGTTTTGCTGCTCATGATAATAGCCAGCAATACAATAAACTTAGAAATTTCGGGCGTAAAGAGCGAAACACCATCCCTAGACACAGATTTAAAAGAGGCGCAGTGGCTAAGCTGCACTTGCTAGGCTTATTTATTACGCCTCTTACATCACATTTGTTACTTTAACGTTAAAATGAATATAAAGTCTCCCAATTGTTCATATTGCACATATTTTGAACATTTTTATATAAGTATAGTAAAATTTACAATAATTTATTGACAAATATGTGTTAAAGTGCTATCATTTAACTACAACGTTAAAGTAAATCTCAAAAAGCTTACATCATTGACTTCAATATATAAACTATGTTATTATTAATTATTAAATTATGTTCAACCTTTAACGGTAAAGTATGGAGGAGTTATGGTAACCATCAAGGAGATTGC
>CAYJKW010000024.1:0-26084 GCA_964370765.1 uncultured Oscillospiraceae bacterium | reverse complement strand
GCATCTGTGGTGTGGGTTTTGTAACGGTATCGCTACGAAAATCTATGTAGTTCATATTTTAAAGATCCTTTCCGGTTATATAGGGTGTTACTATCTGCCTGTTAACATTCTTCGGTATATCGTAATAAACTTTGTAACGGCACGCTCCTTCGTTTCGAAGTCCATGGCGCTACAATCGGTAATAAATCCGTCGATAATCCAGTGTGTATAGCGAACTATGCTGTCAAAATCTGCACCGGGCATAAAAAAGCTGCGGTCACAACGCTTAAACGGCTCAAAAAAGCTATGCTCGGTAAAGTTGCTTAAAAATGGCTTTACCTGTTCGCTACTATCAAGTTTCATTTTATCATAAAACAAAAAGACATGTGGATAATACTCGGTAATCTCAAAACGTAACATTAACATGCTTTGTAGTTGGTCGAAGAAATCTGTCTGCGACATGTTAATCTTCTTATAATAATCGTCTATCAATACAAGTGCTACATATTCTGCAATAAACTCAAAAAGGTTCTGCTTGTTTCCAAAATAGTGGAAAAGTATTCCTTTAGATATACCTGCATCAGCCACAATGCGGTTGGTAGAAGCGTTTTCATAGCCATACAAGGCAAATTCCTTTACAGCTGCGGAGATAATTCTATCCTGTTTTTCGCTACTTGTGTCAAAAAATTTCTGATACATTGGCCACATCCTCTCAACATGTTACAACGATTGTCCATATCGGTCAAACAATAGGTACAGTTTACCATAAAAACAACGTATTTGCAATAGTGAGATTGATTTTTTGTGAAATTTTGTAAAAACTATTGACAATTTTTTGTGCTGTGATATACTATTTTTAGCACTCACAAGCATAGAGTGCTAAAAAACAAATCAAAACAATAATATTTTCAATAATAGCAAAAGAAAGGATGGTTACAAAGGATGGCAAAAAAACAATTTAAGGCAGAAAGTAAACGTCTGCTGGATATGATGATTCACTCTATCTATACCCATAAGGAGATTTTTCTAAGAGAGCTTATAAGCAATGCATCTGATGCGATAGATAAAGCTTATTTTTTAGAGCTTTCGGATGGTAAGGGTGTTAACCGTGATGACTACAATGTGCGCATTACCGCCGATAAGGAGGCCGGAACACTTACAATAAGTGATAACGGTGTAGGCTTTAGCGCAGAGGATATGGAGAAGAACCTCGGTGTTATTGCATCGTCCGGTACACTTGCATTTCAAAAACAACTCGAGAGCAAGGATGAGGTAGACCTTATCGGTCAGTTTGGTGTAGGGTTTTATTCTGCATTCATGGTAGCCGAGCAGATTACCGTTAACAGCCGTGCAAGAGGTAGCGAGGAGGCATTTTGCTGGCAGTCATCCGGTGCAGACGGCTATACAATCAGCGCCTGTGATAAAAAGGATCAGGGTACCGATATTATCCTTAAACTACTAGCGGATACCGAGGATGAGCGCTATAGTGAATATCTTGAAGAATATCGTCTGCGTAGCCTTGTTAAGAAATACTCCGATTATATACGCTACCCCATTGTTATGGAGGTAGAGAAAACTAATGTTATAGAGCCGGGAAGCGAAGAAAAAGAGGCTGTAACAGAGAAGGTACGTGAGGATGCTACACTAAACAGCATGATACCGCTATGGAAAAAACAGAAAAGCGAGATAACCAAGGAGGAATACGAAGGCTTTTACACCGATCGACGCTTTGGATTTGATAAGCCGTCAAAGGTAATTCACGGCTCGGCCGATGGTTCGGTAAGCTTTACTGCACTACTTTTTGTACCGTCCGAAACACCGTATGATTTTTACACTAAGGATTTTGAAAAGGGTCTTGCCCTATACGCTAAGGGTGTTATGATTATGGAGAAATGCTCCGATCTGTTGCCGGATTATTTTGCGTTTATGCGCGGCCTTATCGACAGCGAGGATCTATCGCTTAATATCTCCCGCGAGATGCTACAGCAGGATAGGCAGCTTAAGGTTATCGAAAAATGGCTTAGCAAAAAGATTAAATCAGAGCTTCTGTCGCTACAAAAAAGCGACCGTGAGGGCTACGAAAAGTTCTTTAATTCGTTTGGCAGGCAGCTAAAGTTTGGTGCGTATTCTGATTTTGGAATGAACAAGGAGCTACTACAGGACTTGTTACTATTCCACTCCTCTACCGAGAAAAAGCTTGTAACTCTAAAAGAGTATACCGATAGAATGAAGGAAGAGCAGAAGTATATCTACTATGCAAGCGGTAGCAGTGTGGAGCAGATAGATAAACTGCCACAGACCGAGCGTTTAAAGGATGCCGGAATAGAGGTGCTTTATCTTACCGATGATGTGGATGAGTTTGCACTTCAGATGCTGCGTGAGTATGCCGAGAAAGAGTTTAAGAATGTTTCCTCCGGAAACCTTGAACTACCGGGCGAGGAGGAGAGCAAGCAGGAGGAACGCAACGAAGAAAACAAAGAGCTTCTTACTGCAATTAAGGATGCAATTGGTGATAGTGTTAGCCGTGTAACCGTTACCGATAGGCTAAAAAGCCATCCGGTGTGCCTGTCCAGTGATGGCGCACTTTCAATAGAGATGGAAAAGGTTATGGCACAGATGCCGGGGCAGGAGGCACCAAAAGCACAAAAGGTGTTGGAGTTAAATCCGGATCATAGTGCGTTTGCAACCCTTGAAAAGCTACGTGAAAGTGATAACGATAAATTTGCAAGGTATGCAAAGGTACTGTTTAACCAAGCACTTATTATAGAGGGTCTTGAAGTTGAGGATCCGGTTGGATTTGCAAACGATATAGCAGCGCTACTTTCGGAATAACATATCTCCTATTAACTATATAGTTTTTTAAGATATGGTACGGTTATAAACTGTGCCATATCTTTTTATAATAATAAAAATTTTTTAGCCGAAACAGTCGACACTGCTTTACATTTTTTATCTGTTAATGATGATATAATGTGTGTTGAAATAAGATGTTTAATATAGTATAATATATCGGGAACAATTGAACGGAGGCAGTATTATGGGTGTTGGTCTTATACTTGAGGGCGGCGGTATGCGCGGGGTCTACAGCTCCGGTGTGCTGGACTGCCTTTTAAATAATAATCTTATGATTAAGAATATCTATGCTGTATCTGCAGGTGCTGCAAACGGTGTATCCTATGTATCAAAACAACCTAGGAGAAGTTTTAAGATAAATATAAGGTTTTGCCATGATAAACGCTATCTAGATCTTCTTGGCGCTTTTAACGAGGAGATGTTTAAGATGGATTTTGCTTTTAAAACCATACCGGAACAATACTATTCGTTTGATAACGAGACATTTAAATCATCAGAAAGTACCATAACTGTAGTTACCACCGATTGTATTAGTGGCGATGCCGCATACTTTGTTGTAGATGATATGGATATTGACTATCCGAAGGTAATGGCGTCCTGCTCACTGCCGGTTGTATCAAAACCGGTAATACTGGATGGTGTGCCACATATGGATGGTGGAATTGCCGATCCAATACCGTTACAGTACTCCATGGACTGTGGTAACGATAAAAATATAGTAATTCTTACACGGCCGGCCCTTTATCAAAAAAAGCCGGAAGGTAAGGCAAGTTCGGTTTTGGGTAGAATAAAATATAAGCACTATCCTAACCTGCTAAAAACAGCGGCTCGAAGAAGCAGTGTCTATAACAAACAGCTAAAACTTGTCGAACAGCAGGAGCTTGAGGGCAATGCAGTTGTGATTCGCCCACAAAATAGTTTTGATGTTGAGCGCACCGAGCGTAATCCGGTAAAGCTTATGAATCTTTATCGTGCAGGGTATCTGGATTGCCAAAAAAATATTGATCTAATCAAGAATTTCATAAAGGAGTAGTATGAGTGTGTTAGAAAATTATGTAAAGGGATTTGGAACAAAGACGGTAGCCTTTATTGGTGCCGGCGTTGCACACCGACAGCTTATTCCACTATTTGTAAAATATGGTGCAGATGTTGTTCTTTGTGATAAAAAAGAAAAGATAGATAATGTGGATTTAACCGGCGTTAGCTGTTGTTTAGGTGCAAATTACCTCGATGGTCTTGATAATGCCGATGTAATATTCAGAACACCGGGCTTTATGTACACCGAACCTGCCATACAAAAAGCCCTAAAGCGAGGGGCGATAGTGACAAGCGAGATGGAAGCGTTTTTTGAGCTGTGCCCGGCTAAGATATATGCCGTTACCGGATCGGACGGTAAAACAACTACAACAAGCCTTATTGCAGCGATGTTGGAGAAAAGCGGCAAAACAGTACACCTTGGCGGAAATATCGGGCGTGCCATGTTGCCGATAGTTGATGAGGTTGGCAGTAATGATGTTGCGGTATGTGAACTATCCAGCTTTCAGCTTATGTCGATGCATCACCGTGTTGATGTTGCGGTTGTTACTAATATAACGCCGAATCATCTTGACCACCATACCGACATGCAGGAGTATATAGAGTCAAAGCGAAATATCATAACATATCAGGATAGCGCAGGAGTCGCAGTAGTTGGACAGGACAACGATATTTCTCGAAGTTTTAAAGACTCGGTGAAGGGGGCACTACGATGTTTTTCTATAAAGGATACATTAGATAATGGTGGATACCTTCAAGATGAGATATTAACGATTAATCTTGATGGCGTGAGGCAGGAGATTGTAGCTGTAAAGGATGTAAAGCTGCCGGGGCGGCATAATATAGAAAATCTGCTTGCTGCCTTTACTGCTGTTTATGGTGATGTGCCATTTGATATTATGGCAGACACTGCAAGAAAGTTTTCGGGCGTTGAACATCGCATTGAATTTGTGCGGGAGATAGGGGGGGTGAAGTATTACAACGATTCGATAGCATCATCTCCTACCCGTGTTATAGCAGGGCTACATGCCTTTAAACAAAAACTTATTGTAATAGCCGGTGGATATGATAAATTTATTCCCTATGAACCGCTTGCACCGGAACTTATCAAACATGCAAAGGCGGTGGTGCTTATGGGGGATACAGGTCCTAAGATTGAAAAGGCGCTGCTTGAACATTCGGATTATGACCCTGCTAACCTGCCAATCTACAAGGCTGATGGCATGGAACAAGCTGTTGCAACTGCAACGCAGATTGCACAAGCGGGTGATATAGTTACCCTGTCCCCTGCATCGGCAAGTTTTGATTGCTACGATAATTTTGAAAAGCGCGGAGAACATTTTAAAGGAATAGTTAACTCGATATGAAATACAGTTTTAATGATGAAATACTAAGTTTGGATAAGGCTACAAAAAAAAATGTAGCCCCTGCCTTTGCACTAGCCGAGGAGATTAAGGAACGAAATCAAGAGAGAATGTTACGTGCCTTTATCGAAAATCGTGTGTCTACATCACACCTAACAGGAACAACCGGATATGGTTATGATGATACAGGAAGGGATACATTAGATAAGGTTTTTGCCGATGTAGTAGGCGCCGAGTCTGCAATATTTAGACACAGCTTTGCATCCGGAACACATGCAATATCGGTTGCGCTTTTTGGGCTGCTTCGCCCTGGTGACACCCTGCTTTATGCCACCGGTAAACCTTACGACACCCTACATAAAGTTATAGGTAAAAAAGGTGATAAAACTGGTTCGCTTTTAGATTTTGGGATCCTTTATGAGGAGATACCGATGCTATCGCATGGGGTGGATATAAAGGCAGTTAAAAACCGTTGTGCAAAAGGCGGCGTAAAGGTAATTGCCTTGCAACGTAGCTGTGGCTACGCTGCCCGCCCATCACTTACCATCCAGCAGCTTGATGACATAATTTCACAGGTTAAAGCGATAGATAAGAATATTATAGTTTTTGTGGATAACTGCTACGGCGAGTTTGTTCAGGATCGGGAGCCGACAATGGTAGGGGCAGACCTAATGGCAGGATCACTAATAAAAAATGCAGGGGGTGGCATTGCCTCCACCGGCGGATACATCGCCGGCAAGGAAATTTATGTAGAGCGTGCGGCATACAGATTAACTGTACCGGGTATTGGTAGCGAGATAGGCAGTACAGGTAGCGCACTGCGTGAGCTTTATCTCGGACTTTATTTTGCACCGGGGGTTGTATGCGAAGCGGTAAAAACGGCAATCTACACAGCATCGATCTTTAGTAAGATAGGGATGGTTACGCGACCACCATTAGATATAGAGCGTGCCGATATTCTAACATCGATAGATACAACGGATCCGCACAAGCTATCTGCAATCTGTATTGCTATACAGTCCGGTTCACCTATAGATAGCTATGTACAGCCTGTAAGCGCCCCAATGCCGGGTTATGACGATGAGGTAATAATGGCGGCAGGTGCCTTTACTGCAGGCAGTAGCATTGAGCTGTCCTGCGATGGCCCGATGAGAGAGCCCTATACAGCGTTTTTGCAGGGTGGGCTAAATTTTGCAGCATCACGCCTTGCTATTTTAAATGCAGTAACAAAATTACAAAACGCATAAAAATCGACAAGTTATACACTATGTTGTAATGGCGCTGTCGAAATAGCCAAAAACCGCAACATAAAATATGATAAATATCCCTGTGGTGTAAAAAATGTTGTAACTATATTGTAATTTAGTGTATATGATGTATAATTTATATTGTATTATCTTGATAGGTAATACTGTAAGTATTTGTTAGAATAGAGAGGAGCGTTAAGGAATTGGATAAGTTTTTCAAGATTTCCGAGCGTGGGTCAACTACCAAAGTCGAGATTATGGCGGGATTAACCACATTTTTTGCGATGGCATACATTGTGGTTACAAATCCAAACCAGGTTGTAGGTTTCAGTCACCTTGCCGATGGTGCGGATCCGGTATTTCAGCAGATCTGGAACACAGTTTACGTAGGTTCTGCATTGGTTGCAGTGTTGGGTACATTATTAATGGCCCTATATGCAAAGATGCCTTTTGCACAGGCCTGTGGAATGGGATTAAACTCCTTCTTTTTCGTTTCCTTTATTTTACCGCAAATAATATCAGGCGGTAACATTTTAGATGGTTACAGAGCCGGTCTTGTAATTATTCTTCTATCCGGTATTGTGTTTTTAATACTTACCGTAACCGGTGCAAGGGCAATGATTGCAAGGGCATTGCCGGACTGCCTTAAAAAAGCAATACCTGCCGGTATTGGTCTGTTTATCGCTTTTATCGGTTTTCAGAATGCCGGAATAGTGCAGGATAACCCATATGTACTTCTACAGTTTGTAGATATACATGGCGCCCTTATGAGTGAGGAGGGTTTAGTTACTGCAATTCCTGCCTTGCTTTCATTAATGGGACTTATCATAATAGCTATACTTGAAAAATATAAGGTTAAAGGATCGGTACTTATTGCTATAGTTACGATAGCAGTTTTATACTACCCGTTAACCGGAACCACACCATCCTTTGATATGGGTCAGGTTGGCCAATCATTCAGCGATTTTGCAACAATAGGATTTGCAGCAGTTTTTGATCCATCCTCATGGAGCAATGCCTTTGGATCACCGATGCTTGGTGGAGTTATTTCGGCTATACTTCTTATAGTAACATTCTGTATCGTTGATATGTTTGATACTATAGGAACATTATACGGTACAGCAGCACAGGCCGACATGCTTGACGAAAATGGCGACCCGATCAATATGACAAAATGCATGACCTGTGACTCGGTTGCTACAGTTGCCGGTGCAATAAGCGGCACATCTACCTGTACAACATTTGTTGAGTCAGCCGCAGGTGTAAGCGCAGGCGGGCGTACCGGTTTATCCAGCCTTGTAACTGCAATCTGTTTTGCAATCTGCCTATTTTTAACACCGTTTGCATCACTTGTGCCATCCTGTGCAACAGCACCGGCACTTATCTATGTTGGTGTTTTGATGATGCAAAACTTTGCAAAGATTGATATGACCGACATGCGTTCGGCAGTACCGGCGTTTTTAGCACTTTTCTGTATGCCTATGACCTACTCTATCTCAAACGGTATTGGTATTGGTTCTATCGCATATGTGCTTATAACACTATTTACCGGTAAGTTTACAAAAAAAGATATCGTTGCTACAGTTATTGCAATTCTATTTGTTATTAAATTCTTGGCAGCGACAGTATAATAAGTTAGCATAGCTAAAAATATAAGTGTAGCGAGATATCAGCCTTTATAGGCGATACCTCGCTATATCTTTATTGTGTAGCTGTATTTTTAAACTTCAACCGTGTCGCCACAGGCGATGTAGCTAATGTTTGACATGCGTTTTGAGAGCAGTTCGTATGCCTCCACCCCTGTGCAGTGGCAGGTGTAGAATTGTGTATTACTATAAACAGAAAGCTCCTTTGCAATATCAGCCACAAGCTGTGGGCTTTGACTTTTCTTTGTGCCTGGGTGGTAAAGGTGATAGCCTCCAATGCAGACACTGGGTGTAAATGCCTTTGCCTTGTCCATGATGTTGACGACACCAACATGCCCACACCCCATTATTAGCGCAACTTTTCCGTCGTCCATTATAATTAGGTTCTGTTCATGTAGAAACTTATCCTGCCCATCCCCGTCGTATAGTGTATCGTTAGCGGTGGAACGATATCGATCGCCGCCGGTAACAGTAAATAACGATAGCTCATCATCTATATTAAAATCGCCGTTTAATATAGATATTTGGCTATGATCCTTTAGTTCAGAGTCTATTCCGATATATTTATCTACACTGCCAAACCTACTATAGTGGGGATCAAAGGCTGATTCCTGTATATAAATTTTAGCAGATCTATTGATAGCTAAAAAATGGCTTAGACCGCTACCGTGGTCGCCATGCCCATGCGATATTATCAGGGTGTCAATGCTTGATAGGTCTATGTTAAGAGTTTTTGCGTTTTCTATCAGCGCATCGGACGCACCTACATCAAACAGCAGCTTATGCTTTGCCGTCTCAATATAGAACGAAAGGCCATGTTCAACGCGTAGCCCTTTATTGGTTGTGTTTTCTACCAGTGCAGTTATTCTCATTCGTCTCCCGTGATTTATGGTGTTTGGTATACTGTTATACTATTATAAAACACTTCCATAGTCAATACGATACGATGCAAAATTTGAGGCTATAGTAAAATGCAACAAGACTTATATAGATAGCAATAAAAACTTTTACTATTAAATGCGATAGAATCATTTACATTTTCTACAAATCTTGTTATACTTATTAAATATTTGTGATGAATTTGCAAGGTTTTTGGAGGGTGTTATTATGAGGATCAAAGGGGTTATTGCTACAGTTTTAGCAGTAGCGCTGTTGCTTGTGGGATGTTCAGATACATCGCAAAGCAGTGAGGCGCATGGTAGTTGGGAAGATGTAGCTGCAGCCGGGGAGGATAGTGAGGTAACCATAGCGATGTGGGGAGGAAACGAGCTAGTCAACAACTACATGGATAACTATGTTGCACCACAACTTAAAGATATTTACGGAATAACATTAAACCGAGTGCCGATGAATGCACCGGATTTTGTTGCAAAGATATTTAACGAAAAGAAGAACAATATTGATGACGGAACTATAGACATTCTATGGATTAACGCAGAAAACTTTAAAACACTAAAGGATGTTGATGCGCTGTATGGTCCATTTACCGATATACTGCCAAACCTTGCAAACTACTATGACAGTGATTTAGCGGTGCAGGAGTATGATTCCGGTATTATGGTAGATGGAATGGAGGCGATTTGGGGTAGTGCACAGCTTGTCTATACATACGATAGTGCACGGGTAGAAAATCCACCAAGATCATATGCTGAGATTTTACAGTATGCAAAGGATAATCCGGGATCAATAACCTATCCAAACCCGATAGAGGATTTTGTTGGATCAGGGTTTGTTAGAAACGCCTATTTTGAGCTTACCGATTTTGACGGCACAAAAAGTTATACCGAGGAAGAATTTTTAGAGTTATCCGCTCCGGTAATAGAATATTTTAAAGAGCTACACCCCTATCTTTGGAACGATGGTACAGCATTTCCGGCGACTATTGCCCTACAAAACCAGATGCTTGTGAACTCGGAGGTTGATTTCTCGATGGGGTTTGAGGTGTTTCAGACATCTGGACTTATAGCACAGGGCGAATACCCCGATAGCTTTGAAACCTATGTTTTGGATACAGGTACCATTGGCAACTCGCACTATCTTGCAATCCCCTTTAACTCGCAGAATAAAAATGGCGCACTGCTTGCAATTGATTTTCTACAAAGTCCTGAGGCGCAGATAGAGAAGATGAAACCAACAGTTTGGGGCGACATGAGTTCGGTTGACAGCTCGCTATTATCACAGGACCAGCTTGATTTATTAGCCGAGATTGAGGCAAGCCCTGCAATAATTCCTATTGCAGAGCTACACGAAAACAGGATAGAGGATATGAACGCACAGTATATCGGATGGGTTGAAAACATATGGAGCGAAAATATAATAAAATAGCCGCCGCCTTGTTTTATTTCGGGACACCTGCGTTTATCTATATTTTTTTCATATTTGGTGGGTTTATATTTGTCTTTATAGAAAGCCTTGGGTATATAAAATCGTTGAACATGACCGAGATTACCTTGGCCCATTATGGTGAGGTAATCACCGATAGCGATTTTTTAAGGTCATGCCTTTTTTCACTATATCTAGCAGTTGTATCGTCGATGCTTAGCACCGTTATTGGGGTATACCTTGCGCAGTATTTAGTATTCTCCCACGGGATTGTTAAAAAGGCTGTGCACAAGCTTGCCGGAATAATTATAATACTGCCCTACCTGTTTGCAATACTACTTGTTATCTGGATTTTTTCAAATTCCGGGTTAATAGCAAGGGTTATCTATGCGGTTGGTTTTGACGTTAGACCTAACTTTTTATACGATAACCTTGGGCTATCCATTATATTTACCTATGTTTTAAAGGGAAGTGCCTTTGTAACGGTGTATGTATATAATGTGATGTCTAAAATCCGCAAGGATTATTTTGTGCTTGCAAAAAGTATGGGCGTAGGCAAAAGGCAGATAGTAATAGGAATATATATCC
This sequence comes from uncultured Oscillospiraceae bacterium, assembly GCA_964370765.1. Classification (GTDB taxonomy): domain Bacteria; phylum Bacillota; class Clostridia; order Oscillospirales; family Ruminococcaceae; genus CAYJBH01. The sequence goes on along the minus strand of CAYJKW010000024.1, from coordinate 15,050 downwards.
CACTGTGTAAAAATGTTATTGTATGGAGCAGTGCGATAATGTTTGCATATACCCTTGGCTCCTATGAGGTGCCGATGCTTCTTTCAAATGTAAATCAAACGACGGTAGCGGCAGGCCTTTATCGACTTTATACCGGTTCAAATTATATGGATTTTCCTAAGGCTATGGCAACAAACATAGTTATCTTGTTAATTAACATTGTATGTGGTGGGCTTTATGCTATGGTTCTTGGTAAGATTATAGATAAGGGGGTGCGATGAAAGTCATTATCACTGCCTTTTTAACGGTATCTATGCTGATGTGCCTTGTTATGGCATTCTTTACCTCCTACCCATATCCGGACCTTATACCAACCGGATTTACCCTAAGGTATATAGTGCAAACATTCAGCTCGGATATTTTTCTTCAAAGCCTTTTTTCAACAGTTCTGCTTGGCGGATGCTGTGCAGTGCTTTCTACAGTTTTTGGGTTTATGCTAAGTAGGGGGATTGTAGTTTTGGGCGGTCGCTATAAAAATTTACTTGTTTCCTTTTTTACATTACCACTGTTTTTTCCGGCAATATCTATGTTTATTGGGGTACATGTAATAATGCTTAAGATATCGATTGCAAACAGTTTTTTTGGAGTCTTAATATCACACATGCTGCTTGCGATTCCGTATGCCATGAATATTGGTGTTTCATTTTTTCTTGGTATTCCTAAGGAACTTGAGACAATTTCGGTGCTATTGGGTGCCGATGATATAAAAAGGGTTAAAACAATAATTCTTCCGCTTATTAGCGGAGGGATAGGATTATCAATAAGCATGACATTCCTTATATCGGTGTCGGAATACTTCGCTACATTTTTAATAGGCGGAGGGAATATAATAACCCTTGCCGGAATTATATATCCTTATATATCAAACTTTGATATGCAAAACTCGGCAATACTAGGTACGGTATTTTTAGCGATAAACTTAACAGCCTTTTCTATATCGGGGATATGGATGAAAAGGCGCAGCTATCTGTATTAGGAGGCACACAGGTGTTAATAAGTAATATAAAAAAAAGTTACGGCAACAAAGCGGTACTAAAAGACATTAATCTGCAGATTGCCGACAAGGAATTTTTAGTGGTGCTTGGTAGCTCGGGTAGCGGAAAGTCTACCCTGCTAAAGATAATTGCCGGAATAGAACAGGCGGATGGTGGCGAGATTGTGCTAGACGGCACAAGGATAGATCTGATTGATATGCAAAGACGAAATGTAGGGTATCTTTTTCAGGAACCGTTGCTGTTTCCCCATATGAATGTACGCCAGAATATTACCTACAGCCTTGTAATGAACAAGAAAAACAAGAAAGAGATTGAGGAAAAGTACTGTTATTACACAAAGCTATTACAGATTGAGGAGTTGGGTGATAGGATGCCAAGTGAGCTATCCGGTGGGCAGAAACAACGCGTATCGCTGGCAAGGGCAATAATTAACTCCCCCAAAATGCTTCTGATGGACGAGCCGTTCTCAAGTCTTGATTACAATCTTAGAGTACAGCTTGGGGAGATGTTGTTAAAGCTTAAAAAGCAGCTGGATTTAACCATAGTGTTTGTGACACATGATATTAGCGAAAGCCTTTTGCTTGGCGACAGAATAGCTTTTTTACATGATGGTAGCTTACTGGAGATAAAAACGCCGCAGGAGATGTACTATAATCCCACCTTTGAGGAGACAGCAAAATTTATGGGGGACTATAACACAATAGTGGGCACGGTTTGTGATAATGTTTTTGAGAGTAAGTACGGCCTAATACCGGCCGAGTTTTTGCCCGAAGTAGCCGATAAGATATTTGTACGACCCAATAAGATACGGCTATCACACAGCTTTAACGGGGACTATATAGTAGATCGGATAATTTCACGCGGGAAGGAGATACGTATAACGATAAAGAATGAGCCACTTATTATCGATACATATTTTTTAAACAACCTGAAGGAAGGGGATAAAGTAGACCTTAAGTTTGAGGCGTAGTTTTAATTTTACAATTATAAGGAGATATCGGAGTTATGAATCTTATCTTAGATGGCATTATAAAAAATTTTGATAAAAAGGAGGTGCTAAAAGGCGCCAGCTTTACATTTTCTAAGGGCAAAATATATGGGCTTGTAGGTAGAAACGGGTCGGGCAAAACTACATTGTTTAACTGTATAAGTAATGATATAAAGCCGGACGCAGGAACAATATACACCGAAATTAATGGCGAACAACAAAAACTTGATATAGAGGATGTAGGTTTTGTACTTTCGGAGCCTATTGTGCCAGAATTTTTAACAGCAAGGGAGTTTATTAAGTTTATTATAGAGATACAAAGGGCTGATATGGACGGGCTACAAACACCGGACGAATATCTCGAATGGATAGGCATTATAGAGGAGGATAGGGACAAGCTTTTAAAGGATTTCTCCCATGGTATGAAGAATAAGATGCAGATGCTGGTCAACTTTATCGCAAAGCCTACAATCATGCTGCTTGACGAACCGCTTACATCGCTTGATATTGTTGCGGCGGACGAGATGAAAAAGTTGTTTAAACGCGATAAAGAGAAACATATTACAATACTGTCCACCCATATTCTGGAGCTTGCACTGGACCTTTGTGACGAGATTGTAATCCTTAATAACGGTACCCTTGCCGATGTTCCGAAGGACGAACTTGACGACGATAAATATAAAGAGAGAATCATTGCCCAGCTGCGTGGTGAAGACAATGATTAAGACATTAGGAATAATACTTAGACTTAGAAACTGTTACACAGCAAATGGTTTAATACATGGGCTGCGGTCAATTCCATTTGCTAAAAAGATTTTGCCGGCTACCCTTTATGCTAACAGAGCTATAAAAACCTTTGCAAATATAGTTGCCTTGTTATACCAAGTATCAACAATGTTTTTTGGAAAGCTAATTTATTTTATTGTCATGTTTTTTGCCTTGGATTTCTTTTATATCGAATTTGGAATAAATATAGATTTTATCCATATGCTTATATTTTTGAGTGTTGCGGGTGCGATATGTAACAACAGGTTTGATAATGCCACAAGGGATAGCTACTATGCGATATTTCTTATGCGGCTACCGGCGAGGGAGTATGCACTAACCGAGATGTTTTATTTTCTGTTTAAAACGTTGGTAGGTTTTATCTTCTTTTCGATTTTATGTGGCCTTTTTTTACAGTTCAATATTACTGAGATGATATTAGTGCCGATATTTGCAACTACAATTAAGATTGCCTTCATGCCATTGTTAATGCATTATAGCCAGAATAACAGCAAGGCAATGGGTAGAAGTTTTGTGCAGCTTGGTATAGGTTTTGGCATAACTGTTATCGGTGTAATAACCGGATTGTTAGGCTTTTTGTTAACACAGAATACGCTTATCGTAGCTACCGTAATAACATCGATTATATCTATTGCATCGCTTAGCTATCTAGTTCGTTACAAGCAGTTTAAGGAGTTTTATCGCAAGCTGTTTGTTACCGATATTCAGCTAATTGCACCTAACAGCCCACAGGTTAAAAAAGCTACTATTTCTAATGCCTATGGTAAACAGATAGCAAACGATAGGTCGATAACAAGCAAAAAAAAGGGTTTTGCCTATTTTAATGATCTGTTTGTAAAGCGACACCGCAAGATGCTTTCGCGCAGTGCAGTGGCAATGGCTATAATTATTGTGGTTGTTACTGTCGCTGTTGCAATATATTGTATGGTGGATGCTACGTTTGCAATGCAGATAAATGGTTTTATACTTATGGATTTACCATTTTTCTTGTTTGTAATGTATATAGTCAACTGCGGAAACAGGGTAACGCTTGCCATGTTTGCCAACTGCGATAGCTCGATGCTTAAATATGGCTTTTATCGTAAACCATCATCGTTGCTTAAAAATTTCAGTCGTAGGTTAGGGTCTTTAATTGTTATTAATCTTATACCGGGAACGGTAATTGCGATATGCCTTCCGGTACTACTATATGTTACCGGTGGTACCGATGAATATATTAACTACCTAATACTTGCAGTTTGCATATTGGCAATCTCGGTGTTTTTTTCGGTGCACAGTATGGTGCTTTATTATCTTTTACAACCATATAACAAAAATATGGAGTTAAAAAGCCCGCTGTTTTCGCTTGCAAATACGGTTACATATATACTGTGCTATGTTGCAATAGGCGAGCAGCTAGCGATGCTTACGTTTTGCATTGCAATGATATGTTTCTGCCTATTATATATTGTGGTTGCACTTCTACTCGTTTATAAGTTAGCACCAAAAACATTTAGGCTAAGAGATTAGATAGATAGTCACAAAGGCGGAGTGTAAAATTTTTGTTGCATTTTAGCCGCCATTATCATATAATGGTATTATTAATTTTTATTTTTTAAATTATGGAGAAGATATGATAACAACTCTTGGAGAGCTTTTGATAGATTATACCGATGCAGGAAACTCTGCGGCCGGTATGAAGCTATTTGAACAAAATGCAGGTGGAGCCGTTGCAAATGTTGCAGTAGCTGTAAGGCGGCTTGGCTATCCGTCGGCCTTTATAGGCAAGGTGGGTGCTGATATGCAAGGCGAATTTTTAATAAAAGCCCTAGCCGACGAGGGAGTGAATATTACCGGAATAGTCACCGATGAAAAGGTCTTTACAACATTAGCGTTTGTTGCTTTATCACCACAGGGTGAGAGAAGCTTTTCGTTCTGCCGTAAACCCGGTGCAGATACAATGTTACAGCTGTTTGAGATAGATGAAAGCCTTATAAAAAATAGCAGTCTGCTTGCAATCGGATCACTATCCCTTACTGCAGAGCCTGCACGAAGTGCAACAAAACATGCAATCAATTTTGCCCGTGGTAACGGTGTTGTAGTGGCGTACGATCCAAACTACCGTGCATCTTTATGGCCTTCGCAGGAGGTTGCACAGGAGCAGATGAGTAGCCTTTTACCGCTTGTAGATGTTCTTAAACTGTCCGACGAGGAGATATCGTTAATATGTGGTACCGATGACCCTCAGGAAGCGGCGATGGTGCTTTTAGGTCAGGGCATTAAGGTTGTCTGCATTACCTTGGGTAAAAAAGGCGCTTTTGTTGCAACCAAGGATGGTAACCGTACAGTAAAAGGAATAGATTTACCGGCAACCGATACAACCGGCGCCGGGGATTCGTTTTGGGGCGGGTTCTTGTATTGCATAGCTAAAAGAGGTGGCACGGTAGATAACTTAACACTGCAGGATGTAGCGAACTTTGCTTATTTCGGAAATGCTGTAGCTACACTTTGTGTCCAGAGTAGGGGCGCAATACCTGCGATGCCTACCCTTGAACAGGTGGAGGCACTTCTTGAAAAATATCCGTTTGTTGATGAGGATTAATTCCGAACTGTTTCACGAAACAGGATAGGATATGTCACGGCTATTGTTATCGCTTGATACAATTAAATAATATTACATAAAATACTTCACCTTAATTTTAAAACTAAGGTGAAGTATTAATTTTGCAAAAAACGATGAAAATTATTGCAATAATGTTTACTTTTTTATAAAATATGTTATAATATACATACGGCAAGTAAAATTACAGATATCGGCCAATCCTATTACTGGAGGCATATTAAATGGATGAAGTTATTGTTGTAGATGATAGCGCGCTTAATCGCATGGCACTAACGAATATATTGAAGGATGATTTCAAGGTCACAGGCGCTGCCAGTGGCAAGGAACTTTTTAACATACTTGAGGAATTTGATCCGAAACTTATACTTTTGGATGTAATAATGCCGGAGCTTGATGGATTTGAGGTTATTGGCAAACTTAAATCAAGTGAAGATTACAACAGAATACCGGTAATATTTATTACCGGACTGGATGATGAAAAAAGTGAGGAAAAAGGCTTTAGGCTTGGTGCTATAGATTATATTACAAAGCCGTTTAAAGCAAATGTTGTTAAGGCAAGAGTTAAGTCTTATGTAAAGCTTTATGACTTTATTCGCAAGACAGAGATGCAGGGCCAAAACGACGGACTTACAGGGCTTTATAATAAAAAGATGACGGAGGAGCAGATAAAGAAACAGCTATCGGCCGATCCTCCGCTTAAAAGTGGTGCGTTGATGATAATTGATGTGGATAATTTCAAAAGCATTAATGATTCATTTGGTCACCTTTATGGCGATGCAGTTATAACCCAGTTGGGAAGTTCGTTGCGCTCAATCTTCCAAAAAAGTGATATTTTGGGAAGAGTGGGAGGTGATGAATTTTTTGTTTTTTTACGCAACTACAGCTCGCCAGAAGTGCTTGAGCAAAAAGCAAAAGAACTATGTGACGAATTTAGAAAAACATATGAGCAAAATGGCATAACCGTTAAAATCTCGGCAAGTATAGGTATTGCCACGATTAAGGATTCATCTTCCTTTGAAAAGATTTACGAATATGCCGACACTGCGCTTTATAGCACGAAAGCCAAGGGTAAAAACGGTTTTACACTCTACACCGGCGAGGAGGAGATAAAATACAAATCAACCAGAACCGAGATAGAGAACAGCAAGACTACAAACCTTGATCCCGATGAAAACATACGTGGCTTTAAAGATAGCCTTGTTGAGCATATGTTTAACCTTGTAGATGGCGGTGAAGTGTTTAAAAGCACCATCGAGTCCATCCTAAAGATGATATGTATAAGATTTGACTTTGAGCGTGGCTATATTGCAAAGCTTGATTTTAACGATACTATTGCAAGGTGTATAAACAACTGGGTAACATCGGATGTAGGTATTAAAGCGCAATCGGTGAATCTCTCGTTTGATGAGGTTACATTCCTGCATTCAAGCTTTTTTGAGAAAAACCTGCTTGTTTCATCCGCAGGCGAGCATAAGATGAAATATTCAATAAATCAAGATGATAATAAAACGGTGTGTATATTTGCACTAAAAAATAAAAAAGCAATACTTGGTTACATTGGTTTTGAAAAAACTGCTGATAAGGCGGAGTTTACAAAAAAGGTGGAGGACAGTATTACACATGTCTGTCAACAGCTATCTACCGTTGTTGTTTACGAATTTTTACTTGAAAATATGCTTAACGTTAACGGCAATATGCGCGCGATACTTAACAATATCGAAGATGCTATTTATGTTACAAAGCCGGAGGCTTCCAAACCGTTGTTTAAAAACAATGCGGCCAAAAATGGTGCGGTTAAGATACACTCTAAAAGTTGCTTTAACGATGACAGCTGTGAGGACTGCTTGCTAAAAGGGGCAATGAAAAATAACGGTTACTATGAAAAAGACAACGAAATATGCAAAGAGATAAAATGGGATGATGGCTCGAAAGCATATATGATAATAACTGCTAAATCCTAGCGATAAGATTTTTTTAACAGCCTACTGTATACAAATATTGCCAATAATGGGAATATTGTAGCAAACAGTAGGCCTGTTTTTATAGCCAGCTGTTCTGTGGTTAGGTTAAGGGTTGTTGCAAGGTTTGATATAATCTCGCTAGTCAAGGCTGTATCGGTAACAATACCTACAAGCTGTGGCCCCACCGAGGAGCCTAAATCTCCCCCTGCAGCCATAAGTGCAAAAACAGCAACACCGGCTGACGGAAATCTATCTGATGCAATTAACAGGCTGCCAGGCCACATCATCGAAACACAAAACCCAGTTGCAGCACATGCCAATGCACCTATAATGGGTATGTTTATAAATACCGCAACAATATAGCAGGCTGTTGCGCCAACTGCACCTAAGAAAATTGCACGATGTATGTTTTTTCCTATCATTGCATATAGACTTCGTCCGATGCCAAGGCTAGCTGCAAACAGTGCAACACCTATAATATCGCCCCAAATTTTGGGTAGTTGTAAAGAGTTTTCAAGATAGCTGGAGCTCCACTGGGACATTATGTTTTCGCTAGCACCACCTAAAAAGATGCACAGGATACAAAATATCATCTGGCGATTTAAGATTAACTTTAATACACCACCTGCATGATCAGGAGTTTCCATATGCGGTATATCACTGTGTGTAAAAAGCCATAGCGAAATAGCCGGCAGTATTAGTATTGAAAGTACAAGGATGTTCCAGTTTTCGTAGCCGAATAGCTGCAGAAATACGGTGGAGTATACCACTACCCCTACTACACCCCACGCATAGGCTGAGTGTAGATTGCTCATCTCCTTTTCAGGATTCTCGGAGGGGATTGCGGCAACAACCGGGCTCACAAGTACCTCTGCAAGGCCACTGGCCGATGAAAATATAACTGTGCCAACTATAAGTGATGCATATACAAAGTTTGGAAGCAATAAAGGCAAAAGCGCATATGCTGCAAAGCCCGCAATTGCAACAGCAGGAATTAGCTTAACTGTTTTTTCCATATTAAACTTATGTGAGAAAAATGATAGCAATAGATCCACAATCAGCTGGGTGCAAAAATTTACAACAACCAATAATCCAAGTAGCGAGTAGGATATGCCGTATAGCTCCCTAAAGGTGGTAAATAACATTGCGGGTAGTATAATAACTGCCGACATACAGATGTTTGCGGTATAACACGCATATTTAACTAAGGTATATTTTTTTTGCATTAAGGCACCTTTTTATCATAACGTTTGTATATATTATCACAAATATGTTACAATGTAAATAGCAAATCAACATAACTAATAACAACAGGGGAATACAATGTATAGCGATAATTACCTATCAAAAGAATATCGAGAAATGCTAAAAATTTTTGCAGAGTATCTAGCTACTGCGGATGCTGTGGTTATTGGTGCCGGTGCGGGACTTTCGGCAGCAGCGGGGCTTGAGTATAGTGGAGAAAGGTTTGAGAAATACTTTTCTGACTTTATAACGAAATACAGATTTAGCGATATGTACTCGGCTGCATTTTATCCCTTTAAAACGCAGGAGGAACGGTGGGCCTACTGGAGTAAACATATCTACCACAACCGGTATCAGGAAGAGGGAAATGATCTGTATAAAGCGTTGTTTGATGTTGTTAAGGATAAAAACTATTTTGTGATAACCACAAATGTTGACCATATGTTTAGGCAGAACGGGTTTGAAAAGGAAAGATTATTCTACACTCAAGGCGATTATGGGCTTTTTCAATGTAAAACCCCTTGCCATAGTAAAACATACGATAATAGGTCGGCTGTTTTTGAGATGCTAAAGGCGCAAAAGGATTTAAAAATTCCATCAGAGCTTGTGCCGCTTTGCCCTGTATGCAGTAAGCCGATGTCGATGAATCTGCGTGCCGATAGCACATTTGTTGAGGATGAGGGTTGGCATGCAGCAATGGGTAGATACGAGAAGTTTATTAGGCAAAACAGTAAAAACAAGGTGCTGTATCTTGAGTTTGGCATAGGGGCAAATACACCTGCGATAATAAAATACCCATTTTGGCAGATGGTGCATTCAAATAAAAACTCGCTTTACTGCTGTGTAAACATTAACGATGCTATCTGCCCTAAGGAGATAGAGCCAAGGGCACTGTGCTTCGAGGTCGACATAGTACGCTTTATAGCAGATATTGCTAAATAAGCTGTGCCCAGCTAATGTAAAGGTAGTAAAGTGCAAATGCCGGTATTGCAATAATATTTCCCAAGGCTGCGGTGTTACTTAGAATTTCTACCCCATCCTCGTCGCCCATATCGCCAACTAATGCGGGTAAAGATACTACAGGCGGTAATAATAAGAATGCAGTAAATGTAATGTCTATTAGCGGGTCGTAGCTAAATAAACGGTCTATCACTAGTACCTTTAATACTACTGCGACTACGGCGGTTACTATGTAGCGTACGCTTAGTAATTTTACTGCCTGTTTTATATAATCCCTGTTTAGGCTTAGTGAGTAACCTAAAAGCACTAAGATAATAGGGGTCGCAGTAAGCGATACCATCTCTATCGACGACCTAAATCCTTTCCAAAACGGATTGTCGATAAGTGTGATAGGTAGATAAGAAAAATTTAATAGCAATCCAACTATCATTCCCATAACTACAGGGGAGGTGAAAACCTTTAAAAGCTCGGTTGGTGAAAAGCTATTGTTGCCTATACGTATTCTTAAAATCGAGTAGTAGATTATCCATACAAACAGCTCATGTGCAAGCCCTATGGCGGAGAAGTATGCAAGGCGGCCTTCGCCGTACAGTATAACAAAAAGTGATAACCCTACAAAGGAGTAGGAACAACAGCTGGAAACAAAGATATTATATCTGCTTTTTAACGGTGGTATAAAATTAAACAGTAGGCCGCCTAACATTGTAGCTATTAGAATTATCACCGTGGCAACACTTATATATATGTAATCTAAATCTAATTCTATATCCATAAACATGCTTAGTAATACCATTGGAAGGGCTACATTAACAGCAAAGGTTCTCATGCCCTGCATGCCGTTACTATCGATGATTTTCTTTTTTTTGATAACTACTCCTAACCCGATTAGAAGTATTATTGGAAGCATTCTTCCGATAGCATCTGTCATATCCTATTACCTACTAATGTTAACGGTTTTTAGTGTAGAATAAAAACCGACTTAAAGCGATGGGGCATTGATCGTTACTCAATTTAAGAAGTTAAGGAGGCAAATTAATGCCTCCTTAATTAGTTATTATTATTCGGTAGGGGGTGCAGCGGTAGAAACCGATGTCGGCGGGGGTGTTGGTACCGTGCTTGATACCGGAGGTGGTGCCACCGATGAACTTGGGGCTGGTGGTGTTGGCGTTGATTCAGGATCCGGTGTAGGTGGATCCGGTGTTGGCGTAACGCTTGATGTCGGTGCTGAGCTGCTAGATGAGCTTGGGGTAGGGGTTGTAGAGGTTGGAATAGAAACAGAACTACTTGGTATTGATTGTGATAGGCTTGAACTATCGGGTGATGGTGTGGTTGCCGTAGTACTGCTTGAAGAAACAGATGATGATGAAACTACCGATTCCGGAGTTGGGAAAACAGGTTTTGGGAATAGGCCTTCCGGTGTTGGTAGGCGGTTCGGTACATCGTCAAGAGGTTTAGGACGTGTATCCTCTGTCTCGAAGCTGTGGGTGCGGAAATAATCTATCATTGCCTCGGCACCGGCCTCGCTGATGTGTATACCATCGCTTACCATTAAACTGTTTTTTGCATAGCCTGTGTTGGAATCCTTTATTGCCTCCGACCAGTTAAGGAACTTTAAGTCCATCTCCTCGGCAAGCTCTAAAAGTGTAAGGTTAATGGATTCGACCCAGTCCATGGAGATGTTAGTGTAGCTACAGGTAGAAGTTATCGGCAATACCGATGCGATAATTATATCGGCGTAGGGCCATTCTTCCTGAATTGCCTCGACCGCTGTTTTGTAGGATGATTTAAAACTTTCGGTGCCCATGCCTGCGTTATTAGTGCCGAAGCTTATAACAACCCTAAGTGGCTGCATTAGCTCAACAGCTTTAGGCATTGTCATATCACTGTAGCCGGAAAAACGCACACACCTTAGACCGGTAACGCTGGTTATACCCATACTTTCAATACCTATTGTGTTTTCCATCGAAAGACCGGTGGCATCACCATAGGTGATAAGTCGTGCGGTGTTCGAGTCGCCTAAAAAAACAGTATCGGCCAGATATTGATCGCCTGCATCCTCTGTTTCCTGCAACAATGTGCCGGCATATTCCTCGCTAACGCGTGAGATAGCATCCTTATCAAAATCACCTTCGCGCACAAAGGATGCGCTTTGTGAAGTTCCAAGATCAACAGATGAATCGATTGGAGCCGGCTTTTGCTCTAACGAGAAAAACAGCATAATCAATACAGCTATTAATGCAATAGCCACGCAGATACAGCAGATGCCTAAAGCTATCTGTTGCCGTGAAAGTGATGATATAAAATTTTTTATATTAAAACCATCTTTTGATGTTGGGAACGATTTCTTGTTTTTTTTGGGAGGCTGCATTGTTGGGGATTCTCCTTGCTGTTTAATCACTTCAAAAAATATTGTATCTATTATACTATAAATATACAAAAAACGCAATCTGAAAAATTATTGAAACTGCCTAGTCAAAAATGTAGCTATAGTAATCGTTCATAATGATTTTCTCGTTATACTCTTTAATCTGTTGCAGATAGGTAAAGATATTCGCAGCATAGGAACTATCTTTTTCGCTTTCGGTGTTTGGTTGCCAACTGTCTGTTATTGCACTATACCTTCCCTCGTCGCTGATAAAGCCGTTATGCGAAAAAAGTGCAATGCCGGGAGCTGTACTTAATATATCGGTTCCCATTAGTAGACGTGAGTCATACTCAAGTCCGAAAAGGTTTAATAACGTAGGCAGAATGTCTACCGATGAACATACTTTATCTATTAGGATTGGTTCTTGCATATCGCCGCTCCAAAGTATTAGGGTGCTTGCATGTAGCTCAAATTCATCAAGTGCACCGCCGTTAAACTCCATCAATGTTGATTCACTTAACCCATAGGGGTAATGGTCCCCCGAAAGGCATATTACGGTGTTTTCTAACTCGCCGGCTGCCACTAACTCCTCTAGAATATAGTTTAGTGCATTATCAAGCTCTATATGGCAGGCTATATATGCCTTTGCCTCCTCGCTCATATCTAGATCATCAACCGCCTCACGGTTTTTGCTTGACATTGCATTACCGTCAAATGTGTAATAAAGATGTCCGCTTACCGTCATATAGTAGTTATGAAAAGGTTTTTCACCATTTAATGTATCGGGTATTGTTAGCTCCATCATCTCAAGGTCGGATTCCGGCCAGGTTTCGGTCATTTCAAGTCCGTTCCCTATGCCATAATAATCATATCCCATGTTGGGGTGGGTTAAATCCCTACTGTAATAGTCGTAGGTGTGGTTGTGATAGGCCGTGGTTACATAGCCTTGAACTAAAAGCATATTCCCCATAGTAAACGGCATCAGATTATCAGCAGTTTCATAAAAAGCTTGGGTGTTGCTAAGTGCGTAAAGTCCGTTGGTGGCAACAAATTCACCATCAATTGTGCTTGACCACCAAAGCGGATTATAAAAGTTATTAAATACAAATCCCTCGTTTGCAAGCTTGTATAGGGTAGGGGTATAGTCTTTGTTAACGGCAAACTGACCAAATCCCTCGGCGGTGATAAATATTAAATTCTTACCCTCGAACATTGCTGTATATTCATTTTTAAGTGTTGGTTCCCGCTGTGAGAGGAAAAGATGAATGTCTGCTATATTTTGATCAGTCTCGTCCTGTATTAGCTGTTCAAAATCTATTGGCAGTATGTTTTCACTATAAACAATCTCAGGCTCAGGTTTGTCATCCTCCTGCTCTATGGTAGATTCTGCCGGTGTGGTTGTGGTATAATCGATTACCGCAACAGCATTATTGGCCATGTCATTCATATCTACTATATTAAGGCGTAGTGTAGTAAGAACGCCAAAGTTGCGCATCGAAAGTTCCGGTGTCCAGGCAGTTGTATATACCGCTTTTGGGCTAAGAATACCGTTAGTTGAGATGTTAATGGAGTAGAGCGCAAAAAATTGTGTGGCAAAAAAGAGTAAAAGATAAAGTGACACTTCCTTTATGTTTAGTTGGTAAAAGCAGGGCTTTACGCTATTAAATATAGCAGGAACAAAACATATAATAGTTAAGGCAACAAAAGGTGTGAAGATAGCGATAACGATGGGTAGCGTGTTTATAAAGCCATCTACAGCCTCGCTACCAAATGCGGTAAATACATCCGTTGCCATGTAAAGTTTATCAAGTAGCAAAAAGGATTTGAATATAGTGTAGTAAACGGCTGCAGCCACATACCAACAGGTTAGGGCAAACATACTAATCGTAAACACTATTTTGTTTATAAAATCATTAAACACCGAGCATACTGCGGACAATGCAGTTGCGATTGGTATCGTAAAAAGTATTGTATAGATAATCTCGGATGAGAATATTGATCCAAATCCAAAAAAAAGGCACCGTAATAAAAGCTCCATCCAGAGTATGGACACAGTTAAAAAAATAAATCTAAAGCTGTTTTTAAAAACAGGATATATTTTCTGCATCTGACCTTTAAATACCAAAATATGATAGAGCTATTTTATCACACAATATATGATATTACTATGATAAAATGAATATAGTAATAATTTTGTTATTTAAGAATAAGGGTGGTCAGTTACCGCACTGGGGGTTTTTAATCTCGAATCTATCGTTTTTATTTTTTTCGCCCCATTCGCACATAAGCTCAAGAATAGGGAATAATGTCCTGCCTTTTTCGGTTGCAGAGTATTCTACCCTTGGGGGAATCTCGCTAAAGGCCTGCCTTAAAATCAAACCATCGGCCTCAAGTTCCTTTAGCTGGTTTGTAAGTGTTTTTTGCGAAATTTCGGTGACGGAGTTCATTAAATCCTTAAATCGCATGGCTCCATCCTCTATTAACATATATAAAATCAGCGGCTTGCATTTTCCACCAATCATCTTTAGTGTGATTTCGATTTCGGAGTTTACCTGTATCTTTTCCATTAGTTACCTCGTTTTCTCTAAGCGAAATAAAAGTGCCTTATTGACTAAACAAATATTCACTATTATAATAAAAATGCTTATTATAGTATTTTATATCATAATGATAAAAAAGTCAACAAGGAGAAGAAATAATGAAAAAATTAGTTGTAATTACAGGGGCAAGTTCCGGTTTTGGTAAAGAGCTTGCGAAGACGTTTAGCGCCGACGGATATCCGGTGCTTCTATTAGCAAGAAGGGTTGAACTATTAGAAGAGATGAACTTACCTAATACTATCTGTAAAAAGGTTGATGTAACAAATAAAGAAGAGTTTGAGTCTGCCGTTAGATTTGCAGAAGAAAAATATGGGAAAACAGACCTTATAATCAATAATGCCGGAGTAATGCTACTTGGAAACCTTGAAACACAGAAAGCGGACGAATGGCAAAAAATGCTTGATATCAATGTAATGGGTGTTATGAATGGCATGCAGATTGTTATGAACGATATGAAGGAGCGAAACGGCGGTACTATAATTAATCTTTCCTCTATTGCCGGTGTTAAG